>JAUVQU010000013.1 GCA_030597965.1 Cellvibrionaceae bacterium | reverse complement strand
ATGGCGCTGGCACAAGCGCATAGGCCTGTGGTGCATGCTGGTTTTCCTGATGCTCTCCGTAACGGGTGTTTTGTTAAACCATACGTCAGAAATGTCGTTGTCCCAGCGTCAGATCAGTAGTGAGTTGTTGCTGACTCATTACGGTTTTAAAACCCCCAAAATCTATAGCTTCAAAATGGGAGAACACTGGCTGAGCGATGTAGGTGCTCATCAAGTGTATCTCAATGATCAGCCGTTACAGGATTGTAGTGGCTCGTTGGTGGGGGTTGTCGAACAGGAGCAATTTTATGTCGCTGCCTGTGAAGAAGAGTTACTTCTGTTGATGCCAGATGGCGAATTGATTGAACGTATTGCTTCAGTCTACAGCCTGCCAACACCCATCTCTGCGTTAGGGTCCTGCGATCAGGGTCTGTGTCTGCAGGTTGGATTCGATATTTATAGTGCGGATATAGAGCAATTTAGTTGGACAAAAATTCCGCCTCAAGACGTGAGTTGGAGTGTTTCGAGCACTCCGCCGGTGGATGTGACTGATACTTTGAAAAGCGAAGCTCTAGGTCCCGGGCTCACTATGGAGCGAGTGCTCTTGGATCTGCACAGCGGCCGAATATTCGGCAATGTAGGAGTCTGGATCGTCGATCTTGCCGCGCTTGGTTTGGTCTTGCTGATGCTTTCAGGTTTTTGGATGTGGTATCAACAGATGAAACGACGTTCCTCAATGTAAATTTTATTTGCCAAATAAATGAAAAAGCCGAGCAATAACTCGGCTTTTTCATGATGTAGATTAAGGGCTCAGATTAAGACGCGCAAATAGCCGAGCCATGCTCGTGCACTTCTACCAACTTCTGGTGCAGGCTCTTAACGGCCGCATCGTAATCCTCTTCATCAATGATGAACTGCATATCCACCTGACGCATTGACTGGTGCATCGCCAATACCGATACGTTCACTTCCGCCAGTGCGTTGGTGGTCTGTGCCAGGATGCCCGGCACCTTCATGTTGCTACCGATGGCTGAGACCACGGCGACTTTACGCACGCTGACTTCACTGCCAGGCAGTGATTCTTCCAAGGCCTCTTGTATACGTTTAACGGTTTTCAAGTTGGTATCAAGGTAGTAAGTAATGGTGTTGGCGTTTACGTCCAAAGTAATCATCTGAGCTTTAAAGCGTTCGATCTGCTTTAGGAATCTGGCGCTGTAGTCACCTACTGAGCCGACCATGTTTTGGTCAAACAGCTCAATCGCCATCACACCTTTACGGCCTGCAATGATTTCCACACACGGGGTGTCGCCAATGTAATTAGTGGTGATCAATGTGCCGTTATGCTCAGGCTCAAAGGTGTTTTTAACGCGCAGATGAATATTGTTCTGGCGCAGACCTTTTGCGGCTTTTGGGTGAATCGCTTCCATGCCCAGGTTGGCGAGCTGGTCGGCAACATCGTAATTGGTACGACCAATAGGCACGGCTTCATTTTCACCCACCAATCTGGGGTCGGCGGTACTGAGGTGGAATTCTTTGTGGATAATGGCTTCTTTGGCCCCGGTGATGACCGCCACACGGCTGAAAATCATCTCCGAGTAGCCGCGATCAAAACTGGCCATTAAGCCGCCTTCACAGTGACTATAGCCTGTAGTGATGGGCAGTTCTTTGGAGAGATCAATCTCATCAAAGGCGCGGGTGATCTGTTCGTCCAGAGAGTAGTGCTTGTCGCCCACCCAGCCAGAAAGATCAACAAAGCGCGCATTAACGCCATCTAGGCGCAATAACTGTGCGGTATTGGAGGCACTGTGGATCTCACCGAGACTCGCCAGCATTTCACGAACGGTTTGCAGGTGATCAGCCAGTGAGAAGTGACCGTGCTCGCACAAACGTTGCAGATCGATTAGCACACGTTCGGCATCATCCAGGCGGCCACTGATAAAATCATTGGCGGTCTTGAGCTGCGCAGCATCGGTGAAGAGCTCGGCATTGATGTTGAGCATAGTGCTGCGCAATTCAGCAAAGGCTTCGGCCCAACTGCCTTCTTTTTCCGCGTTAGAGAATAGGGCGAAGATACCGGGTTGACCGGTTTTCTTGTGTTCAAGTAATTGGTTGGTAATACCACCGTAGGCAGAAACCACAAAAATACGCTGATACAGATCGCCTTTCAGGCCTGGGTTCAGGTAAATGTTGTCACGAGTGGCTATATAGTTACTCATGGATGTACCGCCGATCTTCTCGACGGTGTGGTTAGCTTGTGGCTTAACGATCATGTGGGGGCTCATGTACTTGCCTGTCACTGTTCTATGGTTCAAAAAGGATGCGATTATAGGGAAAATTGTTCAGTATTTCATCAATTGTTGCGAGTTTGTTGTGATTGACGGCGATTGGGAGGGTGTAAGAAAGAGCGCAAGGGGTAACGGAGGCAGCAGCAGGATACCCATTTAACGTCTAAACTCTATTTTCATCCTCCGAATAGGTGTCGTACACGAAAGCGTGTATGGTTAGTGGCTGCGAGTTTGCTGACAATAGGCTTAAATTAGTCCGTATTGACGTTAGCATTGTGGCTTGAATATGAATAATAGGAGCCTGTAAATAAAGGCCTCATAAAACTAGTTAAGTGAAAGGATAAATCATGCGCGAAGCTGTCATTGTTTCAACTGCACGTACTGCACTGGGTAAATCATTCCGTGGTGCATTCAACGATACCGAAGCCCCGGCATTGGGCGGCCATGCTGTTCGTCACGCCGTAGAAAAGGCCGGTATTGATCCAGCATTAGTTGAGGACTGTATTTTTGGTGCTGCTGCTCAGCAGGGTACTCAGGGTTATAACCTTGGCCGTCTTAGTGCGCTGGCTGGTGGACTGCCTGAAACTACTGCAGGTATGGCAATTGAACGTCAGTGTGCATCTGGTTTGATGAGTATTGCAACTGCGGCCAAGAGCATCATGTGCAACGAATACGATGTAGCTGTTGCTGGTGGTGTAGAGTCTATTTCTTTGACTCAAAATAAGCACAAAAACAGCTACCGTAACGTTTCTAAAACTGTATTGGCTCAAGACCCAACGGCATACATCCCAATGATCGAAACCGCTGAAATCGTAGCTGACCGTTACAATATCAGCCGTGAAGCGCAGGATGAATACGCATTGTTGAGTCAGCAGCGCACCGCCGCTGCACAGGAATCGGGCATATTTGATGATGAAATCGTGCCAATGACTTCTACCAAAGCCGTCTTCAATCGTGAAACCAAAGAAACCACATACGAAGAAGTGTGCATTACTAAGGATGAATGTAACCGTCCAAGCACTACGTTAGAAAGCCTGCAGAGCCTTGATCCAGTATGGAAGGATGGTCACTGGGTTAAAGAGGGTAAGTTTATTACCGCCGGTAACGCCTCACAATTGTCTGACGGAGCGTCTGCTTGTGTTCTTATGGACTCTAAAATGGCTGCCGACCTGAACCTGTCGCCACTGGGTGCTTACCGTGGTGTTGCGGTTGCCGGTTGTAAGGCTGAAGAAATGGGTATTGGTCCAGTATTCGCAATTCCTAAGTTGCTGAAGCGTCACGGTTTGACCGTTGATGATATCGGTTTGTGGGAATTGAACGAAGCGTTTGCTTCACAGGCGTTGTACTGCCAGCAGGAAATGGGCATCGATATTAACAAGATGAACGTAAACGGTGGTGCGATTTCAATTGGTCACCCGTTCGGCATGTCAGGTGCGCGTATGGTGGGTCACGCTTTACTGGAAGGTAAGCGTCGTGGTGTTAAGTACGTTGTGATCACCATGTGTATTGGTGGTGGTATGGGTGCTGCTGGCCTGTTTGAAGTTTACTAAAAAATGCGTTTTTCATGCCCTGCTTTGTCGCTTTAAGCGCCTACTTTTGGCGGGGCGTGAAAATCACTATTTTTCGCAATAAGTAATTTCAAAAAGGGGCCTTCAGGGCTCCTTTTGGGTTAAATAGACATATTAATAAAAAATATGGGAAGACCGATGACCAGACAAGAAGTAGTTAAAACATACCTTAAAGCCCTTGGCGATGCAGATTATGAAACCATTGCCTCGCTGTACGCTGACAATGCAACACTGGAAGATCCAGTGGGTGGTGACATAAATCTTTCCGGTGTTGATGCCATTAGAGAGTTTTATAAAGCGTCGGTTGCTCTTGATTTAGAGGGTAAGTTGCTAGGTTCAATTCGTGTGGCGGGTGATGAAGCATTATTTCCTTTTGAGATACGTATTAATAAGCCCGCAGAAGGCGCTCCTATGGCTATCGAAGTGATTGACTCTTTTCGTTTTAATGAAGAGGGGAAGGTGGTCGCTATGAAGGCTTATTGGGGTCCAGAAAATATCAAAATGCTTTAACCCAGAAGCAAGTGATTCAACTAATCGAGAGAGTGTGATGGGAATTGATAAGCCAGTTGTTCTGATTACGGGTGCCGGTGGTGGTTTGGGTAGCGCGATAGCGCATCTTTTCCACGAGAAAGGCTATCATGTTGTGGCGACGGACTATGCAGAATCCGCACTTAGCGACTATGAGGGGGAGGTGGGTTTCACCAACATTAAGTTTGATGTAACCAGCCCGGAAGATGCTCAGCAAGTGGCCGAGAAAATTACCGAGAGATTGGGTCGCCTGGACGTGATTATCAATAACGCGGGTATTGATGTGTTTGGGGCAATTACAGAAATGCCACCGGAGAAAACCATCAATGGTTTTATGATCAATACTTTTGCTGCTCTGTTAACAACACAAGCCTGTTTGGACTTGTTGATTGAGAGCAAAGGTGTCGTGGTAAATATTTCCAGCGAGTCCGTGCCTATTCGAACACCGTTCCAGTTCTATCAGGCATCGAAGACGGCACTGGAAGCTATCTCTGATGTGATGCGCCGTGAATTGATGCTGCACGGTGTGCATGTGGCGATTATCCGTCCAGGAGCAATCGAGACACCGTTGATTGCTGGGCACGGTAATATTAAAAATCCAGTAGAAAACAGTCGCTATAAAGAAACTTTTACTAAATTCGCGGCCAGTGTGGCCAAGGCTACACCTAAGAACAAATCTAAGCCTTCCGATGTTGCCGAGCTGGTTTACCACGCGGCCACCGATCCAAAGCGTAATACCATGTATACCATCAACAATAATGTGTTGTTTAAGATTATGGGTAAGTTGCCGGCTAAGACGTTTGATATCCTGGTTTCAAAGCAACTAAATAATTAGCCGGTAACAAGGTTATTTAAAAATAGAAAAAAGGCGTAATCGCACCAGTGTTTACGCCTTTTTTCTATTTTTAAATCTGAGTGTGGAAAAGTGTGCTATTCATGTAGTATCTATAATTAAAAGAGTCAAAGCGGCCAGACAAACCTGTCTAATGTAGCTTTTTGTCTTTTCTGCCGCTGTTTTCCTCATGTGAAATCAGGGTACCATGGCAAGCCAGAGCTACTATTGAAAATTGGTTTGGCCGTATTTAAAATATTATTTGTTCGATTGCACTGCTAAGGATACAAAAGAATGTCTCAGCAAGGTTACAGTAATACCTATTGGCACTTTACTGGTTCGCCGTCCAACGTTAATTGGTCCGATGCCACGCATCCAAAAGATATATTGACGCAAGGCTCGGTACTGTCCGATACGAAAGCGGCCAATAATCTACATTCTATTCTTACTGAAAAAACGTTAAAAGCCACCTGCGTAGAAACCATTCTGCAAGGCATGGATACCGAAGAATTTTGCTGTGTGATGGATGTGCCTATTCGTGATTTACCGAGCTATTCCAGTTATTACGGAAAAGTAGTGATTGGTTTTAAGGCGGCCGCTATTCGTGATTATTTTGTACCAGTGCTGTATTTGCCTGAGCATAACTTGCAACAGGTTGAAGAAGTCGCACCCAATAAAGAAATGGCTGAACTGGCTAATAATTTCCTCGATTCAACCAGCGGTTGGGCGATGAGACAAAGCTTAAGGTTAATGACGCAAGCGGCGCACAATATTGAAGCCCTCACTCAGGTAGACAAAGAGGTCGTTGAAAATACCTTTGTTGATTACGTGAAGATGAATAGTTTTGATGCCGATCCACTCAATAATTATTATCGCGAGCGTGAATGGCGTTGTTTGGCTGATTTTAAATTTAAACACTCCGATATTGATGCGATAGTGATGCCGGAAAAGATGATTTCTACCTTTCGTAGAAAACTTGATAAGTTAAAGCTCACCAACGTGAATTTACTTTCGTGGGAATTTATAGGGCAGTTGTAGTCCTAGTATTATCTGTCTTTTAAAGGGCCTGTTAATCAGGCCTTTTTTATTGAAAAAAAATTCTATGCTTCAGGTCGTGTCAGCTCGAACCAATACTTAATTTTAGAAAGGATGCTATGAAAACACCAAAACGCCTTCAGCCATTAGTTGATGACGGTCTGATTGATGAAGTCATCAGCCGTCTTATGAGTGGTAAGGAAGCCGATATATTCATTGTGCGTTGCCGTGATGAGATTCGCTGTGCCAAGGTGTACAAGGATGCGGTAAAGCGCAGCTTCAAAAAAGCAGCACAATACCAGGAAGGCCGCAAAGTGCGCAGTGGTCGTCGTGCCCGCGCCATGGAAAAGCGTTCAGCCTATGGTCGTAAGCAGCAGGAAGAAGTGTGGCAGAACGCTGAAGTGGATGCGCTAAAGCGTTTAGCTGAAGCGGGTGTGCGTGTGCCGGAAACTTATGGCTGTGTCGATGGTGTCTTGCTCATGGAGTTGGTCACCGACGAAGACGGTGACGTAGCGCCGCGTTTGGACGATGTCATCATGCCGGAAGAGCAGGCGTTGGAAGATCACGCCTTAATGATGCATTACATCATGTTGATGCTGTGTGCCGGTATCGTTCACGGCGACCTTTCAGAATTTAACGTCTTACTCGATGATTACGGTCCGGTGATTATCGATCTTCCGCAGGCGGTTGATGCCTCCGCCAATAACAACGCCCGTGCAATGTTACTGCGTGATGTGAATAATATTACTCGCTACTACTCAGAATTTGCTCCAGAGCTGATGTCCAGCCGCTATGGAGAAGAAATGTGGGCGCTATACGAAGAGGGTGAGCTTAAACCAGAGAGTCGCTTAACTGGTGATTTTGAAGGAGATAGCGAAAGTGCCGATGTGGACGGTGTGCTGGATGAAATTCGCGCCGTTATACAAGAAGAGCAGGAGCGCCAGGAGCGTATTCGCGAGGCAGAAGAGGGGGAGTAATTTCCTGGTCTTTTGAAGGTTAAAACGCAATTAATCCGATAAAGAAACTCAACGTAACTCTGTATCCCCGCGAAAGTGGGGATACAGAGTTGGGGATACAGAGTTACGAAGAAAATTACACTGTACGAATATTTTGGTCTTTTAACAGTTTATTTGTCAGTTTCAAATAATAAGTAGCCGCATAGACGTCAACGGATTACGTATATCAACTGAATACTCGCTTGAGCTTCGCGGCTGTAAACAGAACATGGATATGGCGAAGCTCTTAGAGCATTAACTTAAAAATCACATTACTTTCGCAAAGAATTTCTCAGTTTGTTTCATGGCATTATCAACGGGTGCCTGGCCATCGGTATTGGTCAGTTCGTCCCACTGGGCAAACAGTTTTTCGGGCGTTGGCTCTGAGATGGCGACACCGGCGGTTTCGTAAACATTAGCCTGGCAATACACACCAGCGCCGGCAGACATCACAAATTTATTTGGTGCATCCTCACAAACCAATGCAAGCACGGCGGCGGTAATTACTTCAGGCTGAATTAATTTCTGCAGGTTCTCGGGAATCAAATCCTCGGTCATACGGGTGGCGGCAACAGGCGCAATCGCATTGGTTAATACGTTATTCTTGGCACCTTCCTGTGCCAGTGTATTCATCAAGCCCACTAGAGCAAGTTTGGCCGCAGAATAATTGGCTTGGCCAAAGTTACCGTACAGACCGGAGGCCGAAGTGGTCATCAGAATACGGCCATATTCCTGTTCTCTCATGATGTCCCAAACGGCTTTAGAGCAGTTGGCCGATCCCATTAGGTGAACATCAACCACCAGCTGGAAATCTGCAATATCCATTTTTGTGAAACTCTTATCACGTAAAATTCCGGCGTTATTGATTAAAATGTCAATGCGTCCCCAGCGGTTCATGGTTTGTTGCACCATGTCTTGTACCTCATCCATCTTCGCGACATTAGCACCGTGGGCAAAAGCTTCGCCACCCATGGCTTCAATTTCAGCGACGACCTGTTGAGCGGCTTCAGACGATGATCCAGAACCGGTACGGTCACTGCCCAGGTCATTGATGACAACTTTAGCTCCGCGCTCGGCTAAGGCCAAAGCATGTGATTTACCTAAACCGTTACCTGCGCCTGTGACAATAGCGACCTGACCGTCAAAACGAATAGTCATTGTGTATATCCTTCTGTCGTGAAAGCTGGATTATTCTTATGTAAATAAGGGCGGGGCGCCCGAACGGCAGCTATTGTAGCGACAAATAACTGCCCGTAGCAGGCTGTAAGAGCGATTGTTACATCATGCGGAGTAGATTGAGCGGTTTTGCAGGTTGTGGGCTGTTAGCACACAGGGAAAGCCGAACAGCCTTATTGTTTGAGCAGTTGTTTGTCGTGTAGCTTTGTAAGCAGAATCAATGCAGATATGGCCCCTACCATAGCGAGCGCCATATCCGATTGTGTATCCCACATATAACCCTGCGTACCCAAAAAGGCTTCTGCACCTTCGCCGCTCGCGAGGGCGACCCACCACTCAATGAGCTCGTAGAGTGCACTAATCCCCAGACAAATCAGAACCACGAGGACATTAAGCCAACCCTGGCCATTGATCACCTGTTTACGAATCAGTATCTCTCTGGCGATTAGCGCGGGGACAAACCCCTGAACGAAATGTCCTACTTTGTCGTAATTATTTCTTTCGGAACCCCACAAGTTATCAAACAGAGGCACCTCTGCGTAGGTGTAGTGGCCGCCGATCATTAATACGATGCAGTGTAATAAGATAAAAAAGTATACTAGAGACGTGAGTTTAAAGGACTTATAGGTGCAGGCTAACAGCACTGCAGCAATCAAAGCTGGAGCAGTCTCAAGAAACCAGGTGAATTGATCTTTTGGGTTTACCCCGGACCAAATTAAAGTGGCTATAAATATAAGAGCCCAAAGATATTTAATATTACCTATTCCCGCTTTTAATTAACTGTGTACCCATCTCTCGAGATCTCTTTTCTGGCTTGTTCCAAGTCTAGTTCTTCTATTGGTGCGGCCAGGTAGTAGGGCAGTGTCACCGCTTCTTCGCTTAATTTAATAAGGTTGCCTTCAATGAGTCGTTCGATCACCGAGTGCACTGTCTCTTCCAGGTTAGCAGGAGGTGCCTGATATCTACCGCGCATATAGTCAATCAACTCCTGAATAGTGTGCTCTCCGTCGGCAAGAGAAACGACGGTACCAAGCCATTCATCCAGTGGCGTAGTATTTTCTGGCTGATTAATATCGGTTAATGCAATCTCATTATCTTTTCTTGTGAAAATAACCGTGCGGTAGAAGTATTGTGAATTATTCATAGGTAGAACCAATAGGTGACTTTAATCTGAAATGTTTGTTTTGATCTGATTTGTAAAGATAACACTTATGGCCGCCCTATAGCAGGCGGCCGTTTTTCTAAGAAGGATAAAGTGGCTTGAGCGAAGCTCTGTCAGTCGTTTTTTCATGTATCGACTTTTCTAATTTTTGAAGTAGATTAAACAGTTCTTGTTTTTCCGCTCCGGTTAAAACCGGTTGCTCTTGATTGCCATACAGTTGCGCATCTATTCGTTGAATAAACAGCTGTAATTGTGGTTTTATTTCTTCCGGTGCCTTGCTGGTTATTTCTACCAGGCTGTTAACGCCCAATGTGTTTTTAGCCCAGTTTAGTAATTTACTGCGCAGCTCCCGACTGTTTGCAACTTCTTTACCTGTCAGGATTTTCTGGAGATCTTTTAAGTCCGTCGTTTGCTTGGCAGCTGCATAATCAAAACCCGATGGTGGCTTTTGTTGTAGCTGTTGATTAATCTTTTTGAGTTGACGGTGAGTGCGCCACCAGAGCAGAGCAAAGAGCAGGCAACCGATAAGCCCGATACTGCTAATGGCTATCCAGATAGAGGCTTGTGAGGGTGTTAATGTGTCTGCTTTGGGTGTTGCTTCGTTATCTATATTGCCGCTTTGTTCCGGGATTATGGGTTGTGGGGTCTCAATAGGCTCAGGAGTAGCTGGAGTTTCAGTGCTGGCCTCTACCTGTATGATTTTGGCCGGCAATTCTGCGGTGACGAGTTTGTTCTCATCGGTATCCCACCAGTTGATTATTACCGCCGGCAGAGTGATTGATCCGGTTTTGTTGGGCACAATAGCAAAGCTTTCCTGGCGAATACTGCTGATGCCATCGGCAGTGGTATCATCGTTGCTTTGTGGTTGATCGGGATAATATTTAACACCATCGGCAGCGCCTAATATCAGTGGTGGTAGTTGTGATGCCATTAGCCCTTTGGTGCGGATCTGAATGGTGCGCGTGATGGGTTCGCCGACGATAAAACTATCGGGTGATGCGCTCCAGGTTTGGCTTATTTGGAGATCTTTTGCCGGTAACCATTCTTGGCCCTGAGTAGTTTGAGGCTGTGCTAATACGGAGATGCTTTTGTTGTTGGTGCGCAGGCGTTTACGTTCGCTGGATATTTGACTGCGGAATCCGCCAAATGGGTCGTTCATGGATGGCCTGCGGGGTTGCAGTGAGACAGTCCAAATTTGTGATGGTATCTCCAAAGTGCCACTTTGTTGCGGGAAAATGGCGTAGCGAACTTCCACAACGCCATAGCTGTGACCGTTCACTTTTGTTTGGTATTGATGTTCGGATACCTTTGAGACTAGCGCATTCTCTAATTTAAACTCTTCACTGTTAAGGCCGTTAAGGCTGATAGAAGTGAATAGTTTGATTGTCATCAACAGTTGTTCTTGTACGTATATTTTATTCTTATCGAAACTGACTTCCATGAAAATCGGTTGATCACTGCTGTTGATTGCCACTTGAGGCTCGGTAACCGTCACTTGAATGGGTTGGGTTTTTTGTCCGTCAAACTCGATGGAAGGGATGGTGAAAACGCCAATGCTTTTAGGCGCTAACGATAGAATCCAGGAAATAGAAGTTTCAGACTTCCCATTAACAAATTGGTATTTACTGCTTTGGTTGCGGCTTAAAATATCAAAGTTTTTTTCCAGTAAGTCAAAATTTGGTTCGGAGAACAAGTTTGATTTGTTGTACAGGAGCGTAAACGTCAGGGTTTCATCCGTGGATATTTTGGTGCGATCAACCTGAGCCTGAAGCGATCCTTGAGCGCAGGCAAAACTGGCTAGTCCCAACAAGGAGAGAAGAATGAAAGCTTGTTTCAATATGTTCTTTGAAAAAATATTCATAATCGTTTTCATTAATTCTATTTAAATCTTAATTTGTAATCGCACGCGCCGGGATTTTTATTAGTGGAACCAAAAGTAGGCCCTCCTAAGGGAGGCGTAAGCGCACGGAATGAAGGAGCTTATAGTTAATAAACGACTGAAAGCCAAAAGTAGGTGCCCTGAGGTAAGTAGGCTTACAAATCACCATCGTTTATTGGCTTCGTTAGTAGGCGGCGCCCAATCACCGGACCGATATTGCTCTTTGCGCTGGTGGTATTGATACTCAAATTTTCGTTTGATCAAGCCGCTGGGGTCGTCAGGTATCTGTCGCAGCCACTGTTCCATGGCCTGGCGCTGCTCATCGGTTAATGATTCTTCTGTAAATGGTTGTTCGCCGTCAACACTGGCTTCAGTATCTTCTTCGCCCTGTTCAGCATTCGCTGCTTCAGTGGATTCATCTTCTCCCGCTTGTGGTTCTGCTTCTGGTTTAGAGGCTTCCTGAGATTCTTCTTCGTTTTCTGGATGCTGTTGGCTATCTTCCGGTTTACTTTCAGAGTTATTTTGCTCACTTTGTGAGTCGCTCTGTTGAGGCTCGCCGCCTTGTTGATCTTGTTCCTGCTGCTCTTGTTTTTGTTGATTGGAGCCGTCTTGTTGTTCTTGATTGTCAGATTGTTCAGACTGATCTTGCTTTGGGTCGTCGTCTTCTGATTTCTTTTGGTTTTGCTGCTGCTGTTTTTGTTGCTCTAATAATTTTTCAACAAGTTCAAGGTTACTCTTGGCGTCAGCATGACCGGATTGTTGTTTGAGCGTTTTTTTATAGGCGGCTTTGGCGGCTTCTAAATCACCATTGTTGGCTAGTGCATTACCGTGGTTGTAATGACCCGTCGCGGAAGGGTCTTTGGCGAATTCAGTCGCTGCTTGTTCATAGTTGCCTGCTTGATAATAGGCGCTACCACGCCAGTTGGTGTTGTCAAAGATTGTGGCGGCGTTAGCTGCCTTGTCACTTTCCAGTAGTTTTTGGCCTTGCTGGTCTGGAGTTTGCCAAAGGTTTTGCCACAAGCCGGAATCTGACTTTTGGGGTGCTTCTTCCTCTTGTGCCCAAGTGGGTTCACTGGTGGGTAGCAGAATTACAAGCGCAAGGCTCAGTAGCCAGCCACGGCGGAACGCCAGTAGGGCAAAGGGCAGCAACAGTAGACAGAGCCATGCTCCACGATCTTGCCAGGCATCAAATTCCCGCTCTGTTTTACGGGTTTCTTCATCAAACGGGGTGACATCGTGGATGAGGTAATCAATATCATCATTGTCTGTTTGCAGGTCACTATAACGGCCGCGCATTTGTGCCGCTAGATCACGCAGTGGCCCACGCTCCAATTTGCTGATGACAATACCGCCATCTAAATTTTTGGCAAAGCCGCCCCGGGTAGGGATGGGGGCACCATCACTTGTGCCGATACCCAGTACCGATACCGTAACACTGTTGTTGAGATAATCTTTTATGTAACGGCTTGCATCCACGGCTATACCGTCGGTGACAAATAGTAGGTCACCTTTCGTCAGGCCAGCGTCTTTCAGTAGCGTCTGTGCTTGCTCTGCCGCCATCTCGGGGTTGCTGCCCTGTAACGGCATGATGCGGGGTGTGAGTGTCGGCAACAGATTGATGATGGTTTGGGTGTCATCGGTGAGAGGTGTGACCACATGGGCTTCACCGGCGTAAACAATAAGTGCCGTTAAGCCTTCTTTACGCTGATTCAGCAGATCGATCAATTTTAAACGCGCGCGGACCAGACGTGAGGGTTTCAGGTCTTCGGCCAGCATAGATGGGGAAAGGTCCAGCGCGATGACAAGAGCGCTTTCGGTTTTGTGTACAGGCTGCGGCAGATTTTCCCAAGCGGGGCCAGCCATGGCGAGAGCAGCAATCACGAAGCCGATGAATAAACCGATAAAGGGTATACGGGAACGACGCCTCTGTTTGCCGTCGAGCAGGTATGGCAGCAAGGCGCTATCAACATGGGCCTGCCAATTATTACGTGTGGTTTGGAGTTTCCATAAACCATAGATGAGCAGTGCTACAGCCGGTATCAGCAATAGCCAGGTGGGGCGTAACCAATGAAAATGCTCAATAAACGTTTCAAACATTAATGAAGCTCATCTTATTCAATTTCAAATACTCTATTCTTGTAGGCTCGAATTCATTCGGCCCTACATACTTTGTGATCGATTGGGCAGCAGTCGTGTGATTATCAATAACAGACTTATTCCAAGTGCCCACAACAGCGGCCAATAAAATAAAGCCTGAGTGGGGCGGAAAGTCTCAGCCTCTTGCTCAATGGGTTCCAATGTATCCATTAAGGTGTAGATCTCTTCTAAATCTTTCGGGGAGCGTGCGCGGAAATATTCGCCACCGGTTTCTTCGGCAATGCTGCGCAGCGTGCCTTCGTCAAGATCCCGTGATGGGTTAATCGTGCGCGAACCAAAGTTTGAACCAAATAAACCGGCCTGTTTCATTTCGTCGGCACCGACACCGATGGTGTAAACCTTGATGCCGGACTGTGCAGCTAATTGCGCGGCTTTCAGCGGTGTAACCTGACCGGCTGTATTGGCGCCATCGGTAAGCAAAATAAGGACTCTGCTGTTGTCTGGCCGCTGTCGTAATCGTTTGGTGGCCAGGCCAATAGCATCACCAATGGCGGTTTTCTCACCCGCAAAACCGAGCTGAGCTTCTTGCAGTAAGCGATTGACGGTGTTGCGGTCAAAGGTCAGCGGGGCTTGTAGGTAGGCGTTGGTGCCGAACAATACTAAACCCAAACGATCGCTTTCACGCCGCACCACAAAATCACCGACCACTATTTTAACAGTGTCCAAACGATTAATTTCTTGCCCGCGCCATACCATATCGGGGGTTTTCATACTGCCGGATATATCCACGGCCAGGAGTAGGTCACGGCCACTGGCGGGCAGTTGTATCGGGTCGCCTATCCAGGTGGGGCGAGCGCAGGCCAATAGAAGCAGTACCCAAATAGCGATCAGTAAGAATAAAGACGCTCGGCGCTTGGGGTTTTTAGCTGATAATGTTTCGTCGCTGCCGCAGTGATCATAGAAGGGGACCTTTAGCGCGGCCTGTTGCTCCGAGACAGCAGGCAAAAAGCGGAATGCCAGCCAAGGTAGAGGTAACAGCGCCAGTATCCACGGCCAATCAAAGCTCAGCATGATTGACCTCCTGTACTCTCGGTATTCTCTCTCTCCACGGGCACTAATTGCCGCTCGTGTTTTTGTAACCACTGGCTTACGTAAGTCTGTAATGCCGTCCGCTGCGCCTCAATATCGGTATTGAGAGATTCACCACTTTGGTAAATTCCTTCGCTTAATAGGCGCAGTGCATCATCGGGGTGAGTAATACGGGGTGCTTGTTGAATCAAAAAGTCGCGCCAGGCAGCGCCATTGAGTTTGGCGCTGACTTCATTTTCGTAGGCAGTGTGTGCCGCGCGTTTGAGTAGTAAGTTCAGTTGTTGGAGCCAAAGCTGCGGCTCCAACGATAGTTGTTCTAATAAGGCTAACGCTTGCTGTGCTTCATGGCGGTAGGCATTACGCTGCTTATAGCGATACAGCCAGATACCTGTACCGATGAGAGCAATCACAACAACGGCAGCGAGAATCCACCAGCCGGGTGCGAGCGGCCACCAGCTAATGGGTTCGGGCAGGTGGATGTCTTTTAATTCACTCAAGGAGTTGCCGTCTGAGGGTGGCGTCAGCATAGGGCTATTCCCCGGAGCTATATTGCCGGGAGGTAAGGGGGCACCTGTCGGTAAATTTACTGGCATGGCCGCTTCCCAAAGACTTTTTGTAATCTGATCTGTGGTGCTTCTTCGGTGCTCAGCTCAAGTAAACCTAACCCTAATCGAGTAGCGGTCGCCTGTAGGCTTTCGAGTAGTTGTGAATAGCGCTCACGGAAGGCTTCACGGGTGCGTTGATTACCTGTGTCGAGTAATTGGCGCTGACTGCCATTAGTGATTTGTAAGCGACCGCTGTTGGGTAGGTCGCGCTCGATGGGATCGCTGATCTGGCACAGGGTAATATCGGCATAGCGAGCTAATTGATACAGCTGTTCTTCACAGGTGCTATCGAAGTCATGGAAGTCACTGATGATCATGAGCGCGTGGCCGGGCTTGGTGACGCGGCGTAGTTCTCGCAGTCGTTCCGAAAGGGGAGTAGCGTCATCTGGGGCGACGGGTGATTTAAGCTGGTGATTAAAACCTTGCAGCTCATGGAAAATATTAAACACAGTATGACGGCTGCGCTTGGCCCTTATGTCTCGCTCTTCTGTGTCATTAAATATCAGTGCGCCGACGCGGTCGTTCTGTTGCAGTGCCGCCCAGGCCAGCGCACCAGCGGTATAAGCCGCCGTAACTGATTTAAAGCAATTGCGGCTGCCAAAGAACATGGACGCGCGTTGATCGATCATCAGCATGATCGGACGTTCTCGATCCTCGGTGTAAAGTTTGGTGTGAGTAACTTGAGTTCGTGCCGTAACACGCCAGTCAATGCTGCGAATATCATCGCCGGGTTGATAGTGGCGGACTTCCTCGAACTCCATACCGCGACCACGGAAACGGGTGCGCACGCTGCCACTCAGCAGTGAACGGCTCAGTTGCTTGGGGGAAAGCACCATATCCTTCGCGGCAAAACGCAGCGACAGCAATTCATCGACGCTGCAGTAAGGGCCTTTGGGTGTTTGTAGTGTTTTGGCTGCGATGCTAGTTGGCATACGGTGTTTCTAACGTATCTAAAGGTGATTTTAAAAAGTACATTTTTAATTCGCCTTTAGGCAACGGGTACTCTGTTGATTAATTCTTCAATCACCTTGTCGGTATCATAACCATTCGCTTCGGCCTCAAAGCTTAAGATCAATCGGTGGCGGAATACGTTGCCCAATACGGCCTGTACGTTATCGGGAGTGACAAATTCCTGGCCATTTAGCCATGCGTGAGCGCGCGAGCATCGATCCAGCGCAATAGTGGCACGGGGGCTGGTACCAAACTCGATCAAGCGAGCAAGGTCATCGCCGTAGTTGCCGGGGTTACGGGTGGCGATGGTGAGCTGCACGATGTAATCCTCAACAGCCTGGCTCATATGCACCTGCAGCACTTCCTGACGCATGGCCATTAGGTCTCCCTGGGTTAATGTCGGCGCTTCTTCAATAGCGATGTGCTGTGCTTCGTTACGTGCCAGTTTAAGAATGCTGCGTTCATCTTCTACGCCGGGGTAGTCTACTTTAACGTGCATAAGGAAGCGGTCGAGCTGAGCTTCCGGTAAGGGGTAAGTACCTTCCTGCTCAATCGGGTTTTGGGTCGCCATCACCAAAAATAGTTCAGGCAGAGGGTAGGTATTTCTGCCAACACTGATCTGGCGCTCGGCCATTGCCTCTAACAGTGCTGACTGCACTTTGGCGGGTGCGCGGTTAATTTCGTCGGCCAATACCAGGTTGTGGAATATCGGCCCAGGCTGGAATTCAAAGCTGCCATTTTCCGGGCGGTAAATATCGGTGCCGGTGACATCGGAGGGTAACAGGTCGGGCGTAAATTGGATTCGGTGAAAATCACCTTCAATTGTTTGCGAAAGATCCTTAATGGCTTTGGTTTTGGCTAAACCCGGAGCGCCTTCAACCAGTAAGTGGCCATCGGCCAGCAGCGCAATGAGCAAACTATCAATGAGGTGAGTTTGACCAATGATTTGTTCCTGTAGCCAGGCTTTAACGGCGATCAATGCGTTTTTATTTTCCATGGTGGAATTGCTATCTCCTCTGACCGCTTCTGGGTCGAATGTCGAGTTATAACTGATTGATTGGTTTGAGTTTTTATAAGTGGCGACGATCTTATCAAACATGCCATGAATGGACATTACCTAAGTTGATAAGTTTCGTTTTGCTGTGGGTTGTATGTTTTTATATTGACCATGTTCGCTTGCCACCCCAGGGTGCCCTCTCTTTCTGCTGCGCAGAAATTCACCTTGACGGCACCAAAAGTAGGCCCTCTTAAGGGAGCTCCTACATTTGTTCTATACGTGGGAGCTTGCCCTGCAGGCGAATAAGCCTTCGATTTATACCCTCAAATCCAGTATCCTTGCGGCCTGAAATATGCCGTTAAGTGAGAAGCACAACTATGTACCAATTGGCCCGTAAAGCGCTGTTCTGTCTCGATGCCGAAACCTCCCACGAGTTAAGCTTGGATTTACTCAGCGCCAGTGAACGACTGGGTCTGATTAAGCCATTTGTGAAAGAAATTGCCAGTGACCCGGTTGAGATAATGGGGCTGACTTTTGATAATCCCGTGGGTATGGCGGCTGGATTGGATAAAAACGGCGATTGTTTTAATGCGCTGGGTCAGTTGGGATTTGGCTCGGTTGAGATTGGTACTATTACGCCTCGCCCGCAGCCGGGTAATCCCAAACCTCGTATTTTTCGCTTGCCGGAACACCGCGCCATCATTAATCGCATGGGCTTTAACAACAAGGGTGTCGATCACTTAGTTGCGCAGGTTAAAAAGCGCCGCTTCGATGGCGTGCTGGGCATCAATATAGGCAAGAATTTTGACACCCCTGTAGAGAGTGCTGCAGACGACTATCGCAAGTGTATGCGGGCTGTGTATGAGTACGCCGATTACATCACGGTGAATGTATCTTCACCCAATACGCCGGGGCTGCGTGATCTGCAGTTTGGCGAAAGTTTGAAGCAGCTGTTGGCCAGCGTTAAAGCACAGCAGTTAGAGTTAGAGCAGGCGCAGGGTAAATATGTGCCAGTCGTCATTAAAATTGCCCCGGATATGAATGCCGATGAAGTGGCACAGGTTGCCAGGGTATTGCTCGACTCTGGATTGGATGGTGTGATTGCCACCAATACCACTATTGAGCGCGATGCCGTGGCGGGACATGAATTTGCAAAAGAAGCAGGGGGCCTGAGTGGCGCACCTGTATGCGAGCCATCGACTAAAGTGATTCGCCTGTTATCCGAAGAGTTGAAGGGTAAGCTTCCGATTATAGGGGTGGGCGGTATCCTGTCCGGGTTGGATGCGACCGAGAAGGTACGTGCTGGTGCCAGTATGGTGCAGATCTACAGCGGTTTTATCTATCGCGGTCCAGAGTTAATTCGAGAAGTGGCTGAAGCCATACGTGAAATGCCTAAGTTCTGAAAGGACCTTGCGGAAGGAGCTTCGCCTGCTCTGCAGGCGAATTAAAGGTTAATGATTAAAATTAGATACTTTCTGCGCCTGCGCAGCCTGGTTGTAGCCGTCCCAGTTGTCGACTCTGCCTTCGCTCCAGCCACTGAGCCATTGTTGGCGAGTGGAGCCAGAAATATGAGGGCACAGGCTTCGAGAGCGGCCGTTATAGCCAGCCTGATAGCCTTTGGAAAATGCACGTTCAACTAGGTTGCGTTTTTGACGTTTCATAGAATAAGAGACCTCTTGCGGTAGCAGTAACAAAAATTGATGTTGTTGGGCCATTAAGAGCAGTGTGTTTATCGTTGTTCTATGGCTGTCTTTATTGGCAGCTTTTTGTTCGCTCCCGGTGTGTCCTTGTGGGACACTGGAGGAATGCTCTATAGACCGGCTCGCGTGTTACGCTCCTGCTTTCATTGTGTGCATACCGCAATGGAGGTTCGGAGGAATAACCGCGCGAAGCCCCAGTACAGCAAATAAATTGCATCCTTGTGAACGATTATTTCCTTATATAATGGACGGATGTTGCTTACTTTTTTCTATATGAAGGAATGACCGGTTGTCATACCTCTTGAATAAGATTCGCTAACCCATTGAAATTGATATTTAAATTGCTCAAATAGCTAAGCCCTTTAAATGAGCCCCTTACTTAATAGAAATAGATCCCTATGAATTCACAGCAATACTTCGCCACCTGCCCTAAAGGTTTGGAAGGCCTTCTTAAGACCGAGTTGGAAAATCTTGGTGCGACGGATACCCGCGAGACCGTAGCCGGTGTTTATTTTGAAGGGGATCTTAAACAGGCCTACCGCGTGTGCCTATGGTCGCGGCTGGCTAACAAGGTGCTGTTGCCCTTGGGGCGCTACGATATTAAGTCTGGCGATGACCTCTACGAAGCGGCTATAAGCATTAAATGGCAGGAGCACCTCAAGCCCGGTGGCACACTGTTAGTGGACTTCACAGGTACTAATGATGCGATACGTAACAGCCAGTTTGGTGCGCTTAAAATTAAAGACGCGGTGGTGGACTGCATACGTCAGCACGCCAGCTTGCGCCCGAATATTGACAAACAAGACCCTGACTTACGCATCAATGCGCGCCTGAGTCGCGATAAGTTGATCCTGAGTATCGACCTGTGTGGCGACAGCCTGCATCGTCGTGGCTACCGCACCAGTCAGGGTGCCGCACCGCTTAAAGAAAACTTAGCTGCTGCTATTTTGTATCGTGCTGGTTGGCCGGAAATCGCGAAACAGGGCGGGGCACTGATCGACCCTATGTGTGGCTCCGGCACTATTTTGATTGAAGCCGCCTTTATTGCCGCCGATCGCGCACCCGGACTAGAGCGTAAAGGTTTTAATCTGGAACGGTGGCAGCAACATGATCCGGTTATTTGGGAAGAGTTGATTACAGAAGCCAAAGAGCGTTACCGCGCTGGTATAGCCGCGGGTCTACCAGAGATTCGGGGCTATGACGAAGACCCACGGGTACTGCGCGCCGCCGATAGCAATATTGCCATGGCGGGTATGGAAGAGTTTGTTCGTGTCATTAAGAAGCCTCTGCGTGATTTTGTTAAACCGACTCACACCCAGCTTGATAATGGCCTGTTGATCACTAACCCCCCTTACGGTGAACGTTTGGGTGAGGTCAGTGAACTGGGTGATTTATATCGATTACTGGGCGATAAATGCCGTCAGGAGCTGGAAGGCTGGAAAGCCGCGGTATTTACCGGTAACCCGGAACTGGGTCGTCAAATGGGTATTCGTGCCAAAAAACGCTACAAGTTTTTCAACGGTACATTGCCCTCCGAACTATTGCTGATTGACGTAGAAGAATCTCAATTTGTTAATGCGGCACCTGAAAGTCTAGACCCGACCAAAGCCACCCTTAAGGGCGGCGCAGAAATGCTCGCCAACCGCTTGAAGAAGAACCTCAAGCAGATGAGCAAGTGGGTAAAGCGCGAGGGTATTGAAGCCTACCGCCTATACGATGCCGATATGCCTGAGTACTCCGCTGCTATCGATATCTATGGCGCCCGTGATCACATGTATGTCCACGTACAAGAGTACCAAGCGCCTAAAACGATAGATGAAGAAAAGGCCATTGAGCGCTTTAAGGAAATCCAGCGTGCTGTACCAGTGGCTTTAGGCGTACAGCCAGAAAATATCAGCTACAAACAACGTCGCCGTACTCGAGGCAAAAGCCAGTACGAAAAACAGTCGCAAGGTCCAGCAACAGGAAGGCCAGTGGCCAAGTCATCTGGTGCGGTTGCTGTGAGTAAAGAGGCGCCACCGACGGGTTCCGCCTGGGGTAAATGGCACGCAGAGAAGGTAGTGGAAATCGATGACGGCAGCTTCACTGTAAAAGAAGGGCAGGCCACCTTCAAGATCAACCTTTGGGATTATCTTGATACGGGTTTGTTCCTTGATCATCGCCCAACCCGTTTGCGTATTGCCCAAATGGCGCGGGGTAAGAAGTTCTTAAACTTGTTTTGTTACACAGCTACAGCCACTGTTCATGCGGCTTTGGGTGGGGCGAAAGAAACCGTGAGCGTGGACATGTCCAAAACTTACATCAAATGGGCAGAGGATAATTTCAAACTCAACAATATGGATTTAAAACGCCACCGTTTGGAACAAGCTGATTGCTTTAAATGGCTGAACGAATGCCGCGAAGGCTTTGACCTGATCATGCTCGACCCACCCAGTTTCTCCAACTCAAAGCGTATGGACGGTGTGCTAGATATACAGCGTGATCACGTACAAATGATTGATCGTTGTATGGAATTACTCACGCCTGGTGGCACGCTGATATTCTCCAATAACTTGCGTAGCTTTAAACTGGATGAAGAGGCGCTGGCCAAATACAAAGTTGAAAACATTACCCGACAATCGCTGGATGTGGATTTCAAAAGGAACACCAAGATTCACCAGTGCTGGTTAATCTCCTAAAAGGGGTCGGTGACACTTGGGAATGTATCTCAAATGTCACCGACCCCTTTTAGGCCTCCCTCGCTTTGCCTGGCCGATTTTTATTCCCAGTGCCTGCTCAATCTTGTTATAAAAATGACTATTCCCTACGGGCATGGAAAAGGCTGCAGCACGTCTAATATTATGAACGGTAGATGCCTCTAAGTTCAGGGAAACCAATTTTTGATAGGCCAAACAGCGGCTCTCATCGTTGGTTCCTAATCGCAGGTAGGTTTCATGTGGCATCAGTTGCTTTCTTGTTTTGAGCCCGGCATTAACCGCGTAACTAGACCATAAATAGTCTTCGGGATGGTGAACTATGTTTGCTCTAACAGGATTGAGTTCAATGTATCGGTAACAGGCCAATAGATAACTCTCCGCATCAATAATGCTTGCCTTGTATCGACTTTCCCACAGGGTCCCGGTTCGGT
>JAUVQU010000128.1 GCA_030597965.1 Cellvibrionaceae bacterium | reverse complement strand
CCAGAACAATATTTCCGCGCTTCAACTCGCCGCTCTGTACCAGAACAGTCGCCACAATACCGCGGCCCTTTTCCATCTTAGCTTCAACCACAACACCACGACCCGGCACACCTACCTGAGCTTTCAACTCCAGCAATTCTGCCTGCAGTGATACCGCTTCTAACAGCTCATCAATACCTTCACCCGTATGGGCCGATACAGAGATAAACTGAGTATCGCCACCCCACTCTTCAGGAATGACTTCTTTCGCGGCCAATTCATTCTTCACTCGCTCAGGATCAGCGGATTCTTTATCACACTTATTGATCGCGACAACCAACGGTACGCCAGCAGCACGTGCGTGCTGAATCGCCTCTTCAGTCTGAGGCATAACACCATCGTCGGCAGCAACAACTAAAATCACCACATCGGTACACTGAGCACCGCGGGCACGCATGGCGGTAAACGCAGCGTGTCCAGGCGTATCCAAAAAGGCGATTTCACCCTTGTCGGTAGACACACGATAAGCGCCAATGTGCTGAGTAATACCACCCGCTTCACCAGAAACGACTTTCGCATTACGAATGTAATCCAGTAACGATGTCTTACCGTGGTCAACGTGTCCCATCACAGTAACGATTGGCGCACGAGGTATCTCTTCGCCACCATCAGCCACATCGAAGATTTCCTGCTCCAGCTCGTCTTCGCGCTGATTAGCAGAAACCAATTTAACCGTATGCCCCAACTCCTCTACTAACAATTGAGCAGTTTCCTGATCAATCGCTTCGTTCATCGTGGCCATCGTACCCATTTTCATCAATTGCTTAACCAACAGACCGGCCTTCACATGCATACGCTGAGCAAGCTCAGAAACCGTGATGATTTCTGGCACTTCAACTTCATGGGTGATTTTAGCGGTTGGCCTCTTAAAGCCGTGCTCGTTCTTCAACTTAATAGCTTTGCGCTTTTGCCTTTTCGACCTCAACTTCTTAGGCGAATCATTAATAGTTAAATCGTCTTCTTCCAACGCCTGAAAAACAGCCGCTTTTAATGGCTTTTTGGTTGTCCTAGGCCCTTTCTTTACACCCGGCTTCTTGCGGGGCTCATCGGGCTCGGTATCACCCTTTGTTTTAAGCGTAGGCATAACCGTTTCTCTAACCGGAGCCTTTTTGCCGTGCTTACCTTTTTCTTCTTCTTTCTGAGCCTGCTGAGCCTTGGCTTCTGCTTCAGCGCGCAATTCATCTTGCTTACGCTTAGCCGCTTCACGCACTTCCTGCTCAGCTTTACGACGCGCCATCATAGAAGCAACACGCCTCTCTTCTGCATCATCTACCAATACAGAACGCTTGAACTTAGGCGCGGCATCTTCTTTTGCTGGTGCTGGTTCTTCAGCAACAGGGGCTTCAACTTCTGGAGTTTCAACTTCTGGAGTTTCAACTTCTGGAGTTTCAACTTCTGGAGTTTCAACTTCTGGAGTTTCAACAACAGCCTCTACCACCTCAGCAGCAACTTCTTCTACTGGCTCAGGTGTAGCCTCAACCTCGTCGCGCTTAACGTAAGTACGCTTTTTACGCACTTCTACATTGACGGTTTTGCGGCTACTGCCACTGCCCGTCCTTAAGGTAGTGGTCGTTTTACGCTTTAGAGTGATTTTCCTTGGCGCATCGCTAGTTTCACCATGACTTGTCTTAAGGAAAGCCAAAAGCGTTTGTTTTTCTTCATCGGAAACTATTTCAGATTCTGAAGTATGGGACAAACCCGCTTCAGCCATCTGTTTAAGCAAGCGCTCAACCGGCGCTCCAACCGACTGGGCGAGCTTGCTAACTGTTACTTCTGCCATGATCGTTTGTCCTCTGGTTACTGGTCAGCGTCTTCTGCAAACCACGGCGCACGGGCCGTCATAATTAATGTTCCAGCACGCTCTTCGTCCATGCCGTCAATGTCCAACAATTCATCTACGGCCTGCTCAGCCAAATCTTCCATCGTAATAACACCGCGACTAGCCAGCAGGAAGGCCAGATGCTTATCCATGCCCTCCATTGCCAATAGATCTTCCGCTGGTTCAGCGTTATCCAACTTTTCTTCTGAAGCCAAAGCCTGAGTCAGCAGTGCATCTTTTGCGCGACTGCGTAACTCTTCAGCAATATCTTCGTCAAAACCTTCGACTCCAGACATCTCTTCAAGTGGCACATAGGCCACCTCTTCAAGACTGGTGAAACCCTCGTCCACCAATACTTCCGCAATATCTTCTTCGATATCCAAGGCGGCCATAAAGGTTTCCATGTAGCTGCCCGTTTCGGCCTGCTGCTTTTCCTGCCAATCCTCAACGCTCATCACGTTAATTTCCCAACCGGTCAAGCCGCTGGCCAAACGCACGTTCTGACCACTGCGCCCAATAGCCTGAGCTAAATTTTCTGCGTCGACAGCAACGTCCATTGACCCTGCATCTTCATCAACAACAATTGACTCGATTTCCGCCGGTGACATGGCATTGATCACGAACTGAGCCATATTGTCATCCCAAAGGACGATATCAATGCGCTCTGAGTTCAATTCGTTAGATACTGCCTGTACCCGCGAGCCACGCATGCCCACACAAGCACCCACTGGGTCGATACGGCCATCGTTGGTGGTTACGGCAATTTTAGCGCGCGAACCTGGATCACGAGCAGCACCTTTGAGCTCAATAATCTCCTCGGAAATCTCCGGCACTTCAATCTTAAACAGCTCAATCAGCATCTCGTTACAAGATCGGCTTAAGTAAAGCTGCGGCCCACGGATTTCAGTGCGAACTTCCAATAAAATGGCGCGAACACGATCGCCCATACGGAACACTTCACGGCCAATCAACTGATCGCGAGGCATCAAACCCTCAGCGTTCCCACCAAAGTCAACAATAACGCTGTCGCGAGTTACCTTTTTAACGGTACCGCTGACCAGCTCACCGATGCGAGACATATATTTCTCAGCAATCTGTGCGCGCTCCGCCTCGCGAACCTTCTGCACAATCACTTGTTTAGCGGTTTGTGCCGCAATGCGACCAAAACCGACATTCTCAACAACTTCACTGTACACATCGCCGATCTGTAAAGACTCGTCCTGCTCTGCGGCCTCTTCTGTGGTGAACTGGGTGCCCAATTCAGCCAGGGTGTCATCGTCTACAACCGTCCAACTTCTAGTAGTTACGTAATCACCGGTTTCACGATCGATTTCTACATCAATGGTAGATTCTTCGTCGTAGCGCTTCTTTGTAGCTGTCGCCAGCGCCAATTCGATCGCCTCGAAGATAACCTCTTCGTCGATGCCCTTCTCATTGGAAACCGCCTCAGCGACCATTAAGATTTCTTTACTCATGCGTATGCCTCTTTCACTCTCTGCAACTTGCATTAATACACAAAAATTTATACTTATTTAACGTTTAATAATTTCAATCATTAAACCATCAATGTCCGATTAAAAATGCGAGGCTATTTAGAACCTCGAAACATAAAACCTCGGGACTTAGAATCCCGTAACTTAGAACCTTGGAACTATGTTGGCTTTTTCTATCAAATCAATGGGCAGCAGGTATTCGTTATCATCCACTACGACCATAACATCTTCATCCTCTATACCCGTCAACTGACCGGTAAATTTACGACGGCCTTCAAACGCCGAACGCAAACGAATACTGACTCGCTCACCCTTATAACGAGCAAATTGCTCCAGGGTATACAGCGGACGATCCACACCGGGGGATGACACCTCTAACGTGTATTCACCAGCAATAGGATCTTCAACATCCATCACACTACTGGCCTGTCGACTTACCTGCTCACAATGCGTCAAGCCAACACCTTCCGGATGATCGATAAACAGGCGCACAGTGCTCTGGCGACCTTGAGAGAAATACTCCAAGCCCCACAACTCACAGCCAAACGATTCAACAACAGGTTTTAATAGCTCTACCAGTCGGTCATGCTTGGACGCCATATTCAATACCACTCATTTTCCAGATACAAAAAATGGGCTAAAAAGCCCATCCTTACTTCACGATCACTCTGCAGTATTAACCACAAGTATCGTGTACTTTTTCCAAAAACGAAAAAGCCCCTATTCAGGGGCTTCCTCATTGTGCTCACTATCATAATGATAGCAACACTAATTTGGTAGCGGGGGCAGGATTTGAACCTACGACCTTCGGGTTATGAGCCCGACGAGCTACCATACTGCTCCACCCCGCACCAAAACACGATTCAACAAAAAAGCTTGCTCAACCGAGGTGGCGCAGTATAGGGATGGGGTCGAATCAGGTCAAGTGATAGATCTCTTTTTAAAGCGACTCACAACAAATAAAAAAGGAACACCTTACTTATAGGTAGGCGCCCCTTTTAAAGATGGTGCCGATTGATTTGTCGGGAACAAATCAAGACAGCTGTCGCTGGTCGAAGATCGAGCGCATGGACGCGCGAGTCAATGCGGGACGCAGACCCACCTGAGAAACAAAAAAAAGGCCCTCACCTAAGCGAGAGCCTTCCTTAATATGGTGCCGAAGGCGGGACTTGAACCCGCACGAGCATTAGCCCACCACCCCCTCAAGATGGCGTGTCTACCAATTCCACCACTTCGGCATAAACTTTTGAAAACTTACTGAGGAAGTTCTGACCCAGGAATAGACTCATCGAATTCAACAGGCACATCCATATCAACAGGCTCTTCGAACAAAGCCGGGATTTCTGCTGGTTGCTCAACGGTAGGAATTCCTTCAATGCCCGCAACACGGGCCTGCTGCTTAGCAACAACCGCTAAACTAAAGCTGGTCACAAAGAACACCGTCGCCAAAACCGCCGTGGCACGGGTAAAGAAGTTACCGCCGCCCGAACTACCAAAAATAGTTTGCGAGGCGCCACCACCGAAAGAAGCACCCGCTTCTGCACCTTTACCTTGCTGCACCATGATCAAACCGATCATTGAGAGAGCCACCAAGACATGTACCACTAAAAGAATCTGTTCCATTAACTTGCCTTTTTGATTCGCTCGACGCGAACACTTGTTTCAAAAACTGTTTAATCTGCTGCTGCGCAAATTGCCAAAAAGTCCTCAGACTTTAATGACGCTCCGCCAACCAGAGCACCATCGATGTCCGGCTGACCAAATAATTCTTTTGCATTGTCCGGCTTCACACTGCCGCCGTACAAAATACGTACACCATCATCCTCGAGCTGACTGCGTATATACGCATGCACTGCCTGCGCCTGCTCTGGTGTTGCCGTTCTGCCCGTACCTATCGCCCAAACCGGTTCGTAGGCTATAACCGTACTGGACATCGCCGCCTGACCAACCAAACTAATAACCGCCTGCAGCTGCTCACCAATAACGTGAAGAGCACTACCTGAGTCACGCTCTTCTAAGCTTTCACCGACACACAATACGGGTATCAGACCTTTACTTTGAGCTGCAGCCACTTTCTCGGCAACATATTCACTCGACTCACCATGATATTCACGGCGCTCGGAATGACCAACAATCACATAGCGACAACCCAATTCTTGCAGCATCGATGCTGCAGATTCACCGGTGTATGCTCCAGAGTCTGCTGCACTCACATCCTGAGCACCTAGAGCAATGCTCGAATCCGAAACCAGCTGAGCCACCTGTGACAGATATACTGCTGGGGGGCATACAGCCACTTCTGCTCTATGATCACCCTGCCAGCCCTGATTAATATCACTAATCAGCGTGCGGCTAAACTCAAGGCTACCGTTCATTTTCCAGTTAGCTAATACAAGGGGCTGACGCATTGGGCCTCACTCACAGTCCATACAGGACTCACAAATAACGATCGGCTTGCCCCTCACTTAATCACTACAAGGGGCTCTGTAAAAACGGGCGCCAATCTTAACGAAGATGATTCGAACTTACAACGATTAGACGAGGGCTTTTACACCCTCATTAGAACTATTTATTTGGGCAAAGAAGACTCAACTTGCGCAGCTATATCTTTCGCGAGGCGATCAACCTGACTCAAATCCTTACCTTCAACCATTACGCGCACCAAAGGCTCTGTTCCCGACGGGCGCAATAAAACACGTCCTGTATCCGCTAAATCCTGCTCCGCCGATTTAACAGCCGCCAATACCTGAGCATTTTGCATATCAAATTGACCGCCATGTCGCACATTAATCATAACCTGTGGCAACTTGGTCATACCTCGCCTGGCATCCCTCAAAGACACACCCTGAATTATCAATGCTTCCAGAACCTGCAATGCAGCCACAACCCCGTCTCCTGTCGTGGTAACGTCACCGCAAATAATGTGCCCCGAGTTCTCTCCACCCAGAGTCCAGCCATTTTGCTTCATCATTTCAATGACGTAACGATCCCCTACATTGGCACGGTCAAACGGGATATTCATTTCTTTGAATGCCAACTCCAAACCGAAATTCGTCATTAGTGTGCCCGCCACTCCGGAGCAGCCGCCATTCTTCTGAGCATGCGCCGCAATGATATAGAGAATCTCATCCCCATCGACAATGTCGCCCTTATCGTCCACAAATAACAGGCGGTCACCATCACCGTCAAAGGCGATACCCATGTCTGCGGAAGACTCTAAAACTTTTTGCCTGAGCATTTCGGGGTGGGTTGAGCCACACTGGTCATTGATGTTTTCCCCATTTGGCGATGCGGCCAACACCTCTACACTGGCGCCAAGCTCACTGAAAACCTGAGGCGCAATAT
>JAUVQU010000242.1 GCA_030597965.1 Cellvibrionaceae bacterium | reverse complement strand
TGGTGCCGATCAACAGGTGGATGAAGTGTGGCGTCCATTCTTCTATTTGCCGTTTATGCACAGTGAATCACTGGCGATTCAGGATCTATCCATCAAGCTTTACGAACAGTTAGCGAAAGATTCTGAGGCTAGGCAAAACAATCTGGATTTTTCCCGTCGCCACAGAGATATTATTGCGCGCTTTGGTCTTTATCCACATCGCAATGATATTTTGGGGTGAGAAAGTACGGCGGAAGAACTGGTGTTTTTGGGGCAACCGGGATCGTCGTTTTAGTGTATTTAATATTTGTGAGGTTGATACTTTGTTTTCAAATTATTCATCCATTGTGGTGCTGACCGGTGCAGGTATTTCTGCTGAATCAGGCATTAGAACTTTTCGCGCGGCGGATGGCCTGTGGGAAGAACACCGCATCGAAGATGTGGCAACACCAGAGGCTTATGAGGTTAATCCTGCGTTAGTGCACGGTTTTTATAATGCTCGTAGAGAGCATTTACTAAATGATTCAATTCAACCTAATGCAGCGCATCAAGCATTGGCCGACTTTGAGCGAGACTTTTTTAAACGAAACTCTAGTGGGCAATTTACGTTAGTCACTCAGAATATTGATGACTTACATGAGCGGGCGGGGAGTAGCTGTATTCATATGCACGGTGAATTGCTGAAAGCTCGTTGTAAGAAAACCAATCAACTCTTTTCGTGCCTGGATGAAGTGGATGAGAGCTCCACTTGCCCCTGTTGTAATACACAGGGGAATCTTCGCCCACACGTAGTTTGGTTTGGGGAAATGCCGCTACAGATGGATGAGATATACGACGCTTTGGCGGATTGTGATTTATTTATTGCCATTGGCACCTCCGGTAATGTGTATCCTGCGGCTGGGTTTGTTCAGGCAGCCAGGCAGGCCGGAGCAAAAACGGTAGAACTGAATCTGGAGCCATCTGCAGTAACATCGAGTTTTGATGAGCAATACTATGGGATGGCGACTGAAGTGGTTCCTGAGTTTTTTACTGCTGGCATAGGTAAATAAGCAATGGCAGTATGTTTCTTTGGTTACAAGCTTTCTTAAGAGGTGTGATTTGGCTCAGTTTAGTATTAAAACTCGCTTAAAAAGCTTTACCTACGCTTTTTCAGGCATCGCAACCCTTGTGCGTGGCGAGCACAATGCGTGGATTCATTTGCTCGCCACCATCGTTGTAGTAAGTCTCGGTTGTTATTTTTCGGTTTCTTCACTGGATTGGGCTTTGTTGGTCTTGGCGATCAGCATGGTCTGGTTGGCAGAGGGCATGAATACAGCGGTTGAATTACTGGCCGATGCGGTAACTGAAGAGCAGGACCTTTTAATCGGTAAAGCCAAAGATGTGGCGGCCGGGGCTGTGTTAATAACCGCTATAGGAGCTGCCGTTATTGGTGGTTTGGTTTTTTGTCCCCATCTCTTTAATTGATTGACCTTTTATGGATATTCTTTGGATTAAGTTCATTCACATTACCTGTGCGGTGATTTCTATTACTGGCTTTTTTATTCGGGGCCTGTGGATGATGCAGTCGTCTGATAGACTTCAGCAACGTTGGGTGAAAACCGTTCCACACGTTAATGATGCTGTTTTATTGGCGTCGGCCATTTACCTTGCAGTTTATTTTCACTTTTCTCCGTTAAGCCAACCGTGGCTGGCGGCAAAAATTATTGGGCTATTGGTTTATATAGCGTTGGGTATGCTGGCGTTGAAACCTGGCCGCTCCCAGCGGGTGAAAATTACGGCTTGGGTGCTGGCGTTATGCGCTTTTAGTTATATTGTTGGCTGTGCCCTTACCAAGACACCTTATAGCTGGTTGTCACTGCTTTAACTGTGGGGTTTGTTTACAAAACTGAACGCTCACGCGCTCGACAGTGGCGTGTTTCCTCATTTAAGCTGAATCTTTGAGCTCAATAATAAAAACGACGTACAAACTATGAAAATCGTTAAGTATTTTCTATATGTCCTGCTGACATTGCTGTTGGCTATTTTACTGGTCGCTGCGGTGGCTGGTGTTTACACCCTCCAACATGAGATCCATGAAAGCCACGATACGCCTTATGTGCAAGCTGATGTTGAGCAGGTAGAAAAGCCCGAAGGTGAGCCCTTGTGGCAGGTGCTTTTGTTGGGGGATGCAGGAGATTCTACGCTGAGCCCCTGGCACCCAACGTTAGCTTTGGCGTCTGAGCTTGCTTCGGAAAGCCCGGAGAACACCACTGTGATCATGCTGGGTGATAACATTTATATGCAGGGTTATCCTAATCTGGAGCAGGGTGAAACTAAATTCTCCACAGAACAAAAATTGGTGATCGATCGATTGAATGCGCAGCTGCTTATTTCGGAACGCAGTGGTGCAGAGCTATTTTTGGTTCCCGGGAATCACGATTGGTATGCGGAACAGGTGGATAGCCAGGCAGAACATGTCGCTCGTTATGCGGAAGAAAAAAAGGCTGATGTCACTTTTGTACCTTGGGAGAAGGGGGAAGTCCCACTGCCTAAAGTAGAGCATCGCCCCGGCTTAAGTCTGGTTTTTGTGGACTCTCAGTGGTTGATCTCAGCCGAGCAGGCGGATTATGAGTTTGTAGTTGCGTATCTGGACAAAACTTTACGGGAAATTGAAACACAATACCCTGAGAATCTGATTCTGGTGAATGCGCACCACCCGGTTCAAACTATGGGCCCCCATAATCAGTTTTACACCAGTCGTGGCTATGCCTTTGTCATGGAGTTGATCGACCTGTTCGCTGATATGGATCAGGATACCCATAATTCGCCGTACCAGCGTCTGATTAGGGGGTTAAGTGAGGTATTCAATAGCAACAGCAGAATTATCTACGCTTCGGGTCATGAGCACAGCTTGCAGGTGTTTGAGGGTAAGACGCCAGGGCTGGGTTATCAGTTGGTCAGTGGCGCGGCCAATCAGAGTAAGGTCAGCGGCGTGGGCCACAATGATGAAACTCAGTTTGCGGTTTCAATGGAAGGCTTGATGCAGGTGAGTGTGTATTCTCAGGGTGTTTTTCTTGAGGTGATCAGTACACAGAGCAAGGAAGTGATACATCAGCAGTGGTTGTGATCGTAGGGGCGGAGTTAGGCTAGGTAATGGTGTTTGAGGCAACGGCTTTTCACCAGCCAGGCTAGGGTGCAGTTTGTAGGAGCTTGCCCTGCAAGCGAATGTATTTATTTGTACGGCGCGATTTAATTTTGACGGTGAAGCAGATGTTGCGAAAGCCTAATTTTACGCTAGATTTTTTCGCCAGCCCTCAAGGTAAAGTTCTGCGGAGCAGGAAGAGAAGGCGCTTTGGGGTGACAAGCGAGCGTATTAACTTTCTATGTTTATGTGATCGCCAACCCTAAGTTCAGCCTCTCCAGATATCAGCGCCGCATTC
>JAUVQU010000057.1 GCA_030597965.1 Cellvibrionaceae bacterium | reverse complement strand
CGGGAGTTGATGCTTTCTTAGCGAAAGTGATATCGAGGGATGGAAAGGTTAGAGCTGTATGAAAACAGGCGCCGGCTTGTTGATGATGGCGTCGTGCTGGTAGAAGTCGTCCCGGAAATGCACCAAATTGTGCTCATCGACCCAGGCGGTGTGATAGGCGATATAGGTGGGTAATTCTTGCTGCAGTTTAATGTATTTGATGTCGCCCTGATTCAGTGTGGCCATTAGCTTTTTCTCTCCCCATGAGGGGTGCCCCAGCAGCAGTGCTTTGGCCAGCTTAAGTGGCTTTTCCAAGCGAATGCAGCCGGAGCTGAAGGTGCGGTTTTTCTTATTGAAAAGTCTGGTGTTGTTGGTGTCGTGCATATAAATAGACCGGTCATTAGGCAGCAGAAATTTTATTCTTCCCAGCGCATTTCCGGGCCCGGATACCTGCTGAAATCGAAATTTAAAGTTATCGGTATTGAGGCTGCCCCAGTCGATTGATGTTGGGTCTATTTCATTTGGGTTGGTCCAGTTTTCCAGTACCCGCATATTGTTTCTTGTGAGGTAGCCAGGGTCTTTTTGTACCTTGGGCAGGATGTCTTCGCGGGCAATGCTGTCGGGTACGTTCCAGTGGGGGTTGAGTACCAGTGTGGAGACTGACTCCTGTAGCTCAGGCGTCATGCGATCTTTGCGGCCAATGATAACTTTCATCGCCAGTTCGGTCTCGCCGTTGCTAATCAACTTCAGCTCGTAGTTGGTCATGTTGACCCAGATATAGCGGTCACCCAGATCGTCCGGCAGCTCGCGCCAGCGCTTCATGTTTAGCGCCAGTTGGCGAATTCGATGCTGGGGAGGCACGTTGAGGCGACGGCGAGTCTCTGGATCCAGTATGCCGTGACCAGTCATTCCATGGCGACGCTGGAACTGTTTCAGACTGTCCACCAGAGAAGAATTAAAGGTTTGTGCGCGACTATAGAAGCTGGCTTCGCTCCCGGAATCAGGCGCAGTTTGTGTTTCCTGCAATGGGTAGTCCCCGTACATCGTCAGTAGTTCACGGAGCTGAAGTATTTGGGGGTGTTGCTCTTCCGGTTTGATGGTGGGGCCTTCATCAATGGGCTGCCAGTAGGAAGTCAGATCTTGATGGCGTTGCAGGGCTAAGCGCAATTGTATGTATTCAGGGTGATTCGGAGACAGCCTGCCGATCATGGAGTTAAGCTGTTTTAATTTATGGCTCTCACTCAGCTGATCAGCAATGTACCTATAAACAGCCGTCTGGTCATTGGCGTGATTGGATTGCAATGAAACCTTTAACGAATCTGATTGGCGCTGCTCTATGTGCTCAAGCAGTAATCTGTCATTCAGTATGTCTCCGGCGTAAGAGATAAATGCGTCTGTGAGAAGGATGTCTACAGTGGCGGCTACTTTTGGGCTGCGTCCTAGGTGTAGTTTGTGTAGGTGGTGGCGGATTAGGGGGAGGTGGTATTGATAGTCCAAAAGTTGGTCGGCACTGGTTTCATTCAGCTGCTGAAGCAATGATTTTCCTGCAGGGCTGAGGTTCTGCTCGTCCACCCACAAGGCTTCATTGTCGATGCTTGTGTAAATGTTGTTGAGAGTCTGTAGATGTGACAGTGGCTGTTGTTGCAGTAACTGTTGTGGTTTTTGCAGCCAATACCTGACAATGTCTTCCCGTAACAGGGGAAACGTTGAAGGAAACTGCGGGTTAACTTGCTTGGCTGGGTAAAAGCCGGTTATGCCAATAGCGACAAGCAGTATAACTAGCAGGCCAGCAATGTATTTCAAGGTCTTCTTGATCATGTTGTTAAGTATGACAGTAATCTTTTGGAGTTGTGGCGCGGAACCAAACTTATTTAATCTAATGTGTTGAATTTATATACTTTTTAGTGATGGAGGCTCTTTCCGAGAGGATAGATTGGGTGTTCTTCAGGCATTTTATTAGCCGGTGAATTTTTCTTGCAATCGTTCCCACTGAGTGAGTGTGACTCGGCCGCCGTAATTAGAATGGGCTGTGCCGTTTATGATGCCGAGCAGTTGCTCAAATTCAATAAATGCTTTTTGTTCTAATAACTCCAGTTGAGGGCCCGGAGGGTGCCATTCTGCTTGGCCGAGAGAGTCGTGTGCTCTGGTTTCGGTCTGAGCTTTGTGAAGTTTTGATTTAGCCATAAACAGCATGCGTTGAGCCTGCTGCTTCATGTCCTGGGTCACATCGACGGGTTTGGTTGTGTCGTTCATTTGGCACCAGATCAACAAAAGTGTTGAGTCTTTTATACCAAATCTTGTGGCGGCTGAGAATAGATTTAAATCGTCTGTGCCCTCTGCGTGGAGTAGAGCACAGTTCTGTTTACAGATTAGCCGCGATCGCTGCGCATCATATCTGCCATGGCTAGCAGAGGATTTTCCAGCATGTCTTTCACCTCTTGCGGGGCATCAACGCGATCAAGGGCTTCGCGGAAGCACATCATCCACTGGTCACGGTGAGCTTCAGTAATCTTGTAGGGCTCGTGTGGTTTGGTGAGGCAAATGGTACCGTATTTTTCTTTATACAGGTGCTTGGGGCCGCCCATCCAGCCAACCAGGTATTCATAGAGCTTCTGGGTGATCTCATCCACGTTTGCGGCGTGCATTTTGCGAATATCTTGAGCTTCAGTATTCTCGTCCATTACCTGGTAGAACACTGTTGCCAGTTCACGGATTTTTTCATCGCCTAAAAGGGCGTAGGGTGTCTTCTGGTTCATGCTGTGCTTCTCAATACGAAATTTGGGGCAATGATACGGGAAGAGGATTATAGCGTATTGATTCGCATCAATTTTCAGGGCACGTCTAATAATTCCAGGAACTTGGAACGTTTTAATCTTTAGTGGCTCTGTTAGAGTACGCGTAAATAATGTTTGTGTTGCAAGGAGCAATGTATGTTTGGTTTTGATTTGTTTGCCATCGCGTTTTTGGTGATGGTGGTTGTGGTTGTCATGAAGGGTGTCAACAGCGTGCCCCAGGGCGAGATGTGGACCGTGGAGCGCTTTGGTAAATATACGAAGACGTTGAGCCCGGGCTTGCACTTGATCGTGCCGTTCATTGATGGCATTGGCCGTCGCCAGGTGGTTATGGAGCAGGTTCTGGATGTTGAGCCCCAGGAAGTAATCAGTGCCGATAATGCCATGGTGACCACCGATGCCGTGTGTTTTTTCCAAATTATCGACCCTGTGGCGGCGTCTTATGAGGTGAATGATTTGTCTCGCGCCATGAGAAATTTGGTGATGACCAATATCCGAGCGGTGCTGGGTTCTATGGAGTTGGATGCCATGTTGTCTAATCGCGATGCCATCAATACGCAGTTGTTGGGCAAGGTCGATGAGGCGACAAACCCCTGGGGCGTTAAGGTTACCCGTATTGAGATTAAGGATATTACACCTCCTCGTGATCTGGTGGAGTCTATGGCGAACCAGATGAAGGCCGAACGAGAAAAACGTGCTTCAATTCTGACTGCAGAGGGTGCAAAGCGGGCTGCGATTGAAGTGGCAGAAGGTGAAAAGAGAAGCCAGATATTGAGAGCTGAAGGGCAGCGTGAAGCTGCATTTTTGGAAGCGGAAGCCAGAGAGCGCGAGGCGCAAGCGGAAGCTAAAGCCACCGAGGTGGTGTCTGAAGCTATAGCGAAAGGGGATTCTCAGGCCATCAACTACTTTGTGGCTCAGAAATACATTGATGCGCTCGGTAGGCTGGCTTCTGCAGATAACAGCAAGGTAATTATGATGCCGCTGGAGGCAACCTCGGTGATAGGTTCCATTGAGGGGATTAGCGAGCTGGTTAGGTCGGCTAAATCCGCTAGTTAAGCGTGAGAGCTTTGCACGAAAGCCATTTCACTCTCATGCGGGTTTACCCCACAAGGGGGCACCGAGGAAAAACGTACTCAATCGGTCATTTATGTGTATAAATTTCCTTATTCCGTGCGTTTTTTCCTTGCCTGAAAGCGAAATCATCTTCCGTGCAAAGCTCTCAGTTATTTATTAATACGATAGGTTTTATATGTTGACGTTTATAGCACAGTTGGAGCCATGGCATTGGATGGCGGCCGGTGTGATTTTGCTGGCTATTGAGGTGCTCATTGGCACTGAGTTGCTGCTGGGTATTGGCCTTGGGGCTTTGGCGGTAGCACTGGTTTATAAGGTGTCGCCTGAGCTTACCTGGCAAATGCAGTTGGTTTGGTTTGGTGTATTCTCTTTGCTGTTTACGCTGTTGTATTGGAAGAAATTTCGAGCAGCGGGACAGAAAACCGATCAGCCGCTATTGAATAACCGGACCGAGCAACTGGTGGGTAGTGTGCTTCCTCTGCTGGAGTCTATTGAAAACGGGCGCGGGCGGGTACAGATAGCCGATGCACTTTGGGTTGTCGATGGTCCAGAGGCACCTAAGGGTACGATAGTCCGTGTTATTGGCGTTGAAGGTATGACCCTTAAGGTCGAACTGCAAGATAGCTAATTGCACCGATACTTTTTGGAACCGGTTAGGGCGGCCTGACCGGTTTTTTTGTGTCTGTTACTGCATGAGCGAGCCCTGGTTTCATTTGCGGCTAAAGGGCTGGAAATATCAGCCATTTAGCCAAGTTTGCCGGGTTTATGTTACTATGCGCGCAAATTTCTCTAGGTGTTTAAGCGGCTATGCATTGTCCCTTCTGTAAGGCAGAAGAAACGAAGGTGATTGACTCGCGTCTGGTGTCAGAAGGTGATCAGATTCGTCGTCGTCGTGAGTGTCTGTCGTGTAAAGAGCGGTTTACCACTTTCGAGGTGGCTGAGTTGTTAATGCCGCGCGTGGTGAAGCAGGACGGTTCCCGCGAACCCTTTAATGAAGACAAAATGCGAGCTGGCTTTACGCGGGCGCTGGAAAAACGTCCGGTCAGTGTTGAAAAGGTAGAGCTCGCCATCAACCAAATTAAACACCAGTTACAAGCCAGTGGTGAGCGTGAAGTGCCCGCATTGGAAGTGGGCGAGATGGTGATGTCGAAACTGCGTTCGCTTGATGAGGTAGCCTACGTTCGCTTTGCATCGGTTTACCGCCGCTTTAAGGATCTTGAAGAGTTCCGCGAGGAAATCGATCGACTAAAAAGCGATCAGCTCTAAGGGTATAAAAAACGCTGTCCATCTTATGCATATAGAAACTGACCGGCTAATTAATGATCGAAAGCACATGGCGCGAGCCATTGAGTTGGCGCGGTGCGGTCTCTACACCACAATGCCAAACCCACGGGTGGGCTGTGTGTTGGCGCGTGATGAGCAGGTGGTCGGTGAAGGCTGGCATGTGCGTGCTGGCGAAGGGCATGCAGAAGTTAATGCGTTGGCCAATGCTGCAGGTCGAGGATGCGCTGTTGCCGGTGCAACTGCGTATGTGACTTTAGAACCGTGTAGCCATATCGGCCGCACAGCGCCATGCTGTGATGCGCTCATTAATGCCGGTATTACCCGTGTGGTGTATGCCATGCAGGATCCGAACCCTCAGGTCGCTGGCCAGGGTTTGGCGCGATTAAAGCAAGCGGGCATAGAGGTGACTGGTCCGTTATTAGAAAGTGAGGCGCTTGAGTTAAACAAGGGCTTTATCAAGCGTATGACGTCGGGCTTGCCCTATGTGCGCTGTAAGCTGGCGATGAGTTTGGATGGACGCACGGCAATGGCCAGTGGTGAAAGCCAATGGATTACGGGCGCGGCAGCGCGAAGTGATGTGCAGCGTTTACGCGCAAAAAGCTGCGCAGTTGTGACTGGCATAGACTCTATTTTATTGGATGATTCATCGCTTACTGTTCGAGCGAATGAATTAGGTTTGGCTGCGGATGCTGCACAGCTGGCGGCGGATAAACAGCCATTGCGAGTGATGTTGGATTCTCGGCAGCGTCTGCCAGATACGGCAAAGGCCTTAGCTGATCCTTCTTCGGCGATTGTGGTGTCTTGTGGCACAGAGCGTCAATCGTTGACGGCACTGGGTGTTACCCAGTGGCAGATGACAGGTGAAGATGGGCGCATAGATTTAGACGCTTTATTGCGAAAGTTGGCTGACCAGCAGTGCAATGAAGTTTTAGTGGAGGCTGGCTCAACCCTTGCGGGAGCATTTGTTGCTGCAGGCTTGGTGGATGAGTTGATTGTGTATATGGCGCCTGCCTTAATGGGGAGCAGTGCTCGACCATTATTGGACTTGCCTATAGATACGATGGCTGAAAAGAAATCAGTGGTTGTAAAAGATATCCGCTCAATTGGCGACGATTGGCGCATAACGGCAACTTTTAGTGGTTAACTTGGTGTAGAAGTAATGTTTACTGGGATTATTGAAGCAGTCGGTGAAGTTGTCACTCTGGAGCCCAAGGGTGGTGATTTACGGGTGCGAGTAAAGACCAACAGCTTAGATCTGTCGGATGTGATACTCGGTGACTCGATCGCTACTAACGGCGTGTGTTTAACCGTTGTGGGTTTGCCGGGTGATGGTTACTGGGCGGATGTTTCTGTGGAAACATTGGATTTTACCACTTTGCGTCAGTGGAAAGTCGGCCAGCGAGTTAACTTAGAGAGGGCTTTGACGCCCAGTTCTCGTTTGGGTGGCCACATGGTCAGCGGTCATGTGGATGGTGTGGGCGAAGTGCTAAGCCGCACATCCGATGCGCGTTCGGAGAGATTTTCTGTGCGTGCGCCAAAAGAGTTGGCCAGGTACATAGCCCACAAGGGTTCGATTACCGTGGATGGCACCAGCCTTACAGTGAATGCGGTTGATGGTGATGTATTTGAACTGAACATCGTCCCTCACACAATTGAGCATACGGTGATGGGTGATTATCAGCCGGGTCATCCGGTGAATTTGGAAGTAGATGTTATTGCTCGGTATTTAGAGCGGCTGTTGTTAGGCGAAAAAGAGCTGGGTGATCACGCGGCGGAAGGGTCGTAAAACGGCTCTCTTGGTATAGCTTTATTCGCGGGACATGGTTTTATCGGACTATAACAGAAGTAATTGAATTTAAAGGCGTTGGCAGTTTGTTGGCGCTCACTACAGTTAAAAGTAAGCAAGGTTAGTTATGGAACTTAACAGCGTAGAAGAGATTCTTGACGATATTCGTCAGGGTAAAATGGTCATCCTGATGGATGATGAGGATCGCGAAAATGAAGGCGACCTTGTCATCGCGGCAGAACAGGTGCGAACTGAAGATATTAACTTCATGGCGACCCATGCGCGTGGTCTGATTTGTCTGACCTTGTCTGAAGAGCGGTGTGCTCGTTTGGATTTGCCACTCATGGTGGATGACAACCGTGCTGAATATTCGACGAACTTTACTGTGTCTATTGAGGCGGCAGAGGGCGTGACGACGGGTATTTCTGCGGCGGATCGTGCGCGCACCGTGCGTGCGGCTGTGGCGCGTGATGTGCAGCCTTCTGATATTGTGCAGCCCGGACATATCTTTCCGCTGATGGCTCAACCTGGCGGCGTATTGAGCCGTGCGGGTCATACCGAAGCGGGCTGTGATCTGGCTCGCCTGGCAGGCTTTGATGCGTCCTCTGTGATTGTTGAGATTATGAATGACGACGGTTCTATGGCGCGTCGTCCTGATCTGGAGAAATTCGCACAGCAACACGATTTAAAAATTGGCACTATCGCTGATTTAATTCAGTATCGCTCGGTTAATGAAAGAACCGTTGAATGTATTAATGAGCGTTCAGTACAGACCGAATTTGGTCAGTTCAAGCTGCAAACCTTCCTGGATAAACCAAGGCAGGAAAAGCATTTTGCCTTGAGTATGGGTGACTTGGCTAATGGCGAGCCGTGTTTAACACGAGTTCACGTAGGCAGTACGGCGCGTGATGTGTTCAAGGTGATGCGTGAATCGGATAAAGAGTTCACGCCTTGGAGTTTTGAGCGTGCGATGAAAATGGTCGCAAAAGAAGGGCGTGGCGTGGTGGTGGTGATTTGTCACAATGAAAGCACTAATGATATTGAGGAAAGCATTGACTGGATGGTTTCCGGTAAGCAGCAGCGCCCGAGCCAAGACCTGGTTTACAAACAAGTGGGTACGGGCTCACAAATTCTGTGTGAGCTTGGTGTGCAGCGCATGCGTTTGATGAGTGCGCCGTTTAAGTTCAGTGCTATTTCCGGTTTTGATTTGGAAGTGGTCGAATATATCGACAGTGCGTCCGTATAGTTTGATCGTTGACCAGGCGGCAGGTGACGACAGAGTGAGAGAAGTATGAGCCAAAAATTATTATCCGAAGGCGATTTCAGTGACAGCAGTGGGCATTACGCGTTAATTGTCAGCCGCTGGAACAGTTTTATAGTTGAAAATTTGAAAGATGGGGCGCTTGAAACACTGAAGCGTCATGGTCTTGCCGACGATCAAGTTTCTATTTATTACGCACCGGGGGCCTTTGAGTTCCCACTAGTGGCCAAAAAACTAGCGGAAACAGGAAAGTTTGATGCGGTCATTACCTTGGGCGCTGTAATTCGTGGTGGCACGCCCCATTTTGAATTTGTTGCAGGCGAGTGTGCCAGAGGTTTATCTCAGGTGTCATTGGAAACAGGTGTTCCCGTTACTTTTGGTGTATTGACGGTGGATAACATTGAACAGGCGGAAGAGCGTTCAGGACCTAATCCTGAGAATAAGGGCATTGAGGCGACCTCTACGGCGCTGGAAATGGTCTCTCTGCTAAGAAGAATTTGAGTTAGGCGAGAAACGAAATGAATGTAACCCCTGCGGCGCGTCGAAAGGCGAGACATTATGCGATGCAAGCCTTGTATCAATGGCAAATGACCGGCGACGGCTTGAGTGGCATTGAGGCGGAGTTCCATGCCGACAATGATATGACGAACGTGGACACCGCTTATTTTAGTGAGATTTTGCATTCAGTCCCGCAGCAACTGGATGAGCTGGAGGCGGCTTTTGGGACGCATATGCAAGAGCGTGAACTGGATGAATTGGACCCGGTTACGCAGGCACTGCTACGGATGTCGACCTACGAATTAAAATCGCGCATTGATGTGCCCTACCGAGTCGTGATCAATGAGTCGGTGGCGCTGGCCAAAAAATTTGGTGCGACGGATGCCCACAAATTTGTCAATGGTGTACTTGATAAGGTGGCGTCTGATTTGCGTGCGGTAGAAGTCCGCGCGGGTAAAGCATAAGCTTTGCGGCCTGATTAGCGATGGCCATGCATGAGTTTGAGTTAATTAATGAGTTTTTTGTTAGAGAGTCTCGGGCTGCCGGCGTGGTACTGGGGATAGGCGATGACTGTGCTTTGCTGGATGTGCCGGTGGGCCAACAGCTTGCAGTTTCTATGGATACGCTGAATGCCGGTGTGCATTTCCCTGTAGATGCGGCGCCTCAATTAATTGCTGAGCGTGCATTATGCGTCAATCTAAGTGATTTGGCGGCCATGGGGGCTACGCCTAAATGGTTTACTTTGGCTTTGAGTTTGCCGGAGCCGGATGTTGATTGGTTAAGCGATTTTTCCCGTGGTCTGTTTGATGTTGCTCGGGCGTTTGATATTGCACTGGTGGGTGGTGATACTACCCGTGGCCCCCTGGCTATTACCATTCAGGTGCACGGAGTGGTTGATGCTGATCGAGCATTGCGCCGCAGTGGTGCAAGGATTGGTGATGGGGTTTATGTCACTGGCGCTCTGGGTGATGGTGCAGCGGCCTTAGCGTTGTTGCAGGACGGCATGGCCTGTGACGCAGATGCGAAGCGTTATTTACTGCGTCGTTTTTACCGGCCTGAGCCGCAAGTACAGACGGGCCGAAGATTATTAGGGCTGGCGTCTGCGGCTATTGATGTATCAGACGGTCTGCTCGCTGACTTGGGACATATTTGTACTCAAAGTAAGGTGAGTGCGGTGATCGCTGTTGAAGATTTACCGCTGTCTTTGGTTTTGCAGCAGCAGATTGCAAGTGAGAAGGTTTCTGAGCAGCAGGCGCGCAACTGGGCCTTAACAGGTGGTGATGATTATCAGCTCTGCTTTACAGTTCCAGCCTGCCAGGTAGATGCGATAAATGTTTTGATTGGAGCCAGCCAATTATCCGCCATCAAGATTGGCGAGATTGTTAAAGGATGCGATGCTGAAGAGCATAGTGTTGAGGTTGTTTCCCAAGGCAAAAAGATTGACCTTGAAGTAATGGGCTACCAGCATTTTTAGTGAGATAAAAAATTGAATACACCTTCTGCACTGACATTGATTAAAAACCCAATCCACGGTTTAGCGTTTGGCTTTGGTGCGGGCCTGTCGCCAAAGGCGCCGGGAACGGTTGGCACACTAGTGGCAGTGCCCCTGTATTTATTATTGCTGCAGCTGTCTCCCGCGAATTATCTGATGGCAATTGGCCTTAGCTTTATCGCGGGTGTTTTTATTTGTCACCTGTCCGCCAAGGACTTAGGTGTTCACGATCACCCTGGTATCGTCTGGGATGAGTTTGTAGGTTACTGGATTACGATGATCGCTGCGCCAGCAGGCTGGCTGTGGATTTTGGCGGGCTTCGTACTGTTTAGAATATTTGATATAGCAAAGCCTTGGCCAATCAGCTGGTGTGATAAGCATGTAGACGGTGGCTTCGGGATTATGATTGATGATGTGCTGGCGGGGGTTATGGCGCTGGCGGTTATGCAGGTTTTGGCGTACTGGTTGGTTTAAGGCTAAAGTGCTTTGATGGAGCTGGGTATGAAAGTGAATTTCTCCCGACTTGTTTTATTATTACTTTTGACGATGAGTGCGTTTGTTGGCGCGACCGATGTTGTCGTTAAGGGGCTGTTTGCTGGGCAGGCTGTATTGGTTGTTGATGGTAAACAAAAGCTACTCAAACAGGGGCAAGTGTACCGTGGTGTTGAGTTGATTGCGGCCGACAGTAACGAGGCCCTTGTTGTTATTGATGGTGAGCCCCGCAGTCTGAAGGTGTCGACGCGAATTGCGAACAGCTATCGAGCGGCAAAAAAGCATGAGGTGCGTCTCTTGCAAAGTGGGGGCGGTCATTATGTGACACCTGCTCGAATAAATAACCGGCCGGTGACGGTTATGGTTGATACTGGCGCAACAGTGGTGGCCATGAATTTGCCGCAAGCTAAGGCGTTGGGGTTGGATTATAAGTCTGGCGCAAAAGTGAAAGTGAGTACGGCCAATGGTGTGGCTAACGGCTATCAAATATTACTGCCGTCGGTGACCGTAGGCACAGTGAAAGTGAATAATGTCGACGCTATTGTCAGTGAAGGGGAATTTCCTGAGGTGATACTTTTGGGAAACAGTTACTTGAGTCGAATTGATATGTCCGTTGATCAGGGTGTAATGGTCCTGCAGTCAAGACAGTAGAGTTTTACGGGCTTTGCCATAAGTTTTCGAAGTCGGTATCGACGAAGCCTATATTTTCGATGCATGGGTTTACACAGCATAGGCTTGAGCAGTTTAAGTTTACAAAATTAGCCGATCAGTTCGGTTTAAATGAGGTTAAGAGTGACAGTAAGTTACGTTGAATCATCCAAGCTTCCGACCCCTTGGGGCATTTTTGAAATGCATGGGTTTGAGGACAGTGATGGTGACAAAGAGCATGTTGTTCTGAGTATGGGTGATGTCCGTTCGGGGGATCCTGTACTGGCTCGTATTCATTCTGAGTGTTTGACGGGTGACGCGCTATTCAGTTTGCGCTGCGATTGTGGTGCACAGCTGCAAGCCGCGATGCATCGCATTGCGGTTGAGGGTCGAGGTGTTATTTTTTATCTGCGACAAGAAGGCCGCGGAATTGGTTTGTTAAATAAAATCAAAGCCTATAACTTACAGGACAAGGGTGCGGATACCGTCGAAGCCAATGAGCAGTTAGGCTTTGGTGCTGACATGCGTGACTACTCTATTTTACGGACTATGCTTGAGCATCTTGGTATTAAGAAAATTAAGTTAATGACAAATAACCCGCGTAAAGTAAAAGCGCTGCAAGATTTGGGCGTTGATGTGGTGGAGCGTTTGGCGCACGAGTCTGGCCGTAATCCACACAATGCTAAGTACCTCGCCACCAAGAAAGGTAAGTTGGGACATATACTTGAAGAGGGCGATGACGGGCAATAAAAGTTTGATTCTGATCTCGCTTGCCCGTCATTCCCGCGCCAAAAGTAGGGGCT
>JAUVQU010000053.1 GCA_030597965.1 Cellvibrionaceae bacterium | reverse complement strand
CCTGCATAAGAACAGCGGCAGTGGCGGCTCTGGCTCTAAAGACAACGGTGGAAAAGATTTTTCCAGTATTCAGCAGTTATACTCTAGGGATTAAAGTCTCCCCTAAAGCTATATGGTAAACAGCCCGGTATTCATTTTTGAGTCCGGGTTTTTTTATCTGTCACCACGAAATAACAGAATTTGTTGGCGTTATTTGGAAAGATCTATTAACGCAAATTTAGGTAATGAGGTTCATCATGGCTGATAAAAAACTTCGGGGTATAAAAAAAAATCGCTTACAGCGTCGGCTGGCGGTGTCGATGGCCGGAATGAAGGCGACGAGTGCGGTGCTGAGTTCACGTTCCGCCGACTGGCTGCGCAGTGAAGAGGGGCGCCGCAATAAGCGCAGTCAGGTGCTGGCCAGAGAGACACAGAAGTTTGTTGCGGAACTGGGTAAGCTCAAGGGCAGCTATGTGAAGATCGGCCAGATGCTGGCGCTGTTTGGTGAGCACTTTTTGCCACCGGAATTGACCGAAGCTTTGCACGGACTGAATGATCAGACTCAGGCTTTGGAGTGGCGCGCTATGGAGCCACAACTGGTTGAAGAACTGGGCTCCAGACTGGATGAACTGGAAATAGACCCGGAGCCTCTGGCGGCTGCTTCGCTAGGGCAAGTACATCGAGCGGTGATTAAAAAAACCGGTGAAGAAATCTGCCTGAAGTTACGTTATCCCGGTGTGGCAGAAACCATAGACAGTGATTTTGCCGATGTGGTGCGGATGTTAAGGCTTATGCGCTTTATCCAGGCCGGACGTGATCTGGATGAGTTTCTGGAAGAAGTGTGCAGCATGTTGCATGATGAGGTGAATTACCGGCGCGAAGCGGATATGACGGAGTACATGTCTGACCATGTGGCTGATGACGACCGCTTTATCATTCCCAAGGTATACCGTGATTATTGCAGCGACAGTGTGCTGGCTTTGGAATATCTTCCGGGCTACGAGGTGACCAGCGATAAGGTTAAGAAGCTGCCTCTGGCACAGCGTAACCATCTGGCGCAGGCAATGCTTGATTTGTTTCTGCGAGAGGTCTTCGACTGGGGTGTGCTGCAGACCGACCCCAATTTTGGAAATTACCGAATACTTTTGGATGGCGACAAGCCCCGCTTGGTGCTGTTGGATTTTGGCGCGGTATGCGAGTTCTCCGATGATTTCCTTGATCCTTTGCGTGCGACTATTGTTCACGCGTTTCGCGACAACCTGCCGGGGGTGGTAGAGGGTGTTGTCGGGTTGCGCTGTGTCAGCAGCGATCACCCGGAGGAGGTGCAGGAGTCATTTGCCAGGTTCTGTATGCAGCTACTGGAGCCTTTGGAGGAAAATTTGAGCTCTGTGCCAAAGTACGCATTGAACAGCCGTGGTGAATATAAATGGGCTAAGTCTCAATTGATCAAACGGGCGGGTAAAATGGCAGCCAAGTCATCATTCAGTCCACACTTTACATTACCGCCAAAGGAGTTTGCACTTATTGCTCGCAAACTGACCGGGGTGTTTACCTTTATTTCCGTACTCAGGGCGGAATTTAACGGCAGTGATTGTCTGGCTGGTTACGTGCAGGAATGGGAGTCGAAATAGAGATTATTGAATGATTCTTTGGGGAAGTTTGTTCCTGATGGCCTGATGAAAGTCATTCCCCCAAGGAGCATTTTTTGATGTTTCTGTAATGTTGCTGGCTTTCCGGATAGCGCTGAAGGGTAGATCGGTATTAATAACTCCCTGTTCATAGAGTAGTTCATCAAGGTAGCCATTGATCAGAATTCGCCAATCGAACGTCAGAAAATTACCGAGACGCTGGTTGTTGTAACGAACCGATGTAGTGCAGTTATTGGAAAAGGCGTTATACCATTCGGGGTGTTCTCTTAGCTGGTTAATATCTTTGATGTAGCTTAGTAATAAATTCTCAGCGACTTCTTTGGAATAATTCAGGCGATAAAGATAGCTGGTTTCACCAAGCATGCTGTTGCGTACTTTAATTAAATCCTGTTCTTGGCTGACTACATAATAAAGTTCAAACTGGCGAAAAAATCCGCGTATTGCAGAGTATTCTTCACTTTCTTCTTTTCGGGTTTCAATGGAAATAGCGATGTGCTTGCCATCGGAAAACTCCCAGCTAAGAAGAGAGTGCGCGATGCTGGTTGGTCCCCAGAAATTCAAAAACATATCGACGCCAACTATTTTGTCGAGATCCAGTGTTTCAGTAATCCAGTGATCTCCTTCAGGCTCGGCATAATTGAAATTGCGAACATTATGAAAAGTGATTTGCCGTTCATTCACTTCGGCATAAGGTAAGAGGGCCACGTCTTTCAGCCACGGGCGCTCATGACTGGGTTCAATTAATAGCCACCAGAATAAAGTGATGAGAAAAGCAGTCAGGGTGCCGTAGGTTAAATGCACTAATCTTCGTGTATAAAACAATAAGGTGAATAGCGCCAAGGGCGGCAGTAGAGAAAGTATGGCCCATCTGGCGTCAAAAAATAACGCGGCACTGGACCAAATAACCAGCAAAACTAAAATGACTGCCAGGAGCGTTTTTCCTGTGACCGATGAAATCTTATTCATGCTTTTCTCAGTGAAAATTTAAACTGAAGGTGTCTAGTTCAGCGTTTCAATAAAGTCACAGCTGGCGCTTTCCTCGGCTCGATTGTCTTTATGTATGCCTTCCGTTAGCAGTGAAAGCACCCTGGCATCCTCTTCGTAATCAAGGTGTGCCGTGAGGGGGTTGGCAAACTCTTGCCCTGCAAACTCGGTTACGGATGCCACATTAATCACTACGTTAGTGAGGGATGGGCAGAGACGAGAGTCGATATTTTCATCGACAAATTTTTGAGTCACGCTGTAACTGAACAGGTCGTTAGGGTCACTGATAGAAACCAGCTGTAAATCCTGATACATGCGTTCATTCTGTAAGGGGCTGTCAGCACGACAGTACTTGTCGATACTGTTGATCACCTCCGGTGCGGGCTGCCCCAGCTGCAGTAACGGTAATTGATTTGAGAGCATATAAACGGCCAGGCGACTGTTTCTTATTCGATTAAGTTTCTCGTTGTCTTTTTTATACTCTTGAGAAAACTCTGCAGCACGTTGAATGGAATCCAGAGCGATACGACTACCAAGGCTATGGCTGATGATGGCGAGATTACTGTCGGTCAGAGACCAAAAGCTGTCTTTTTTAATGTCGCAGAAGTGTATTCCAGCGTTGGGTATTGAGTCCCATTTGTCACTCATAATAATGCACATGGCCTGATTGACCGACGCCTGAATGAGCGGGCGGAATTGTGAGTTATACATCAGCGCGTCTGGGATGGTGTCATTGACGAAAGATTTAAAACTATTGTTGAGTCCAGCTCGGCGGAAGCTTTGACGTACGTTGTTGTCGAAGTAGATCTTGGCCTTCTCTTCTGCAACGATGGAATCCCAGGTCAGCTCATAAAACTGAAACTCGCGGCCATCGGTGGAAGACAGGTAGCGGCTAACCTGTAATACACCGACAGGCAGGTTATCAAGATTGACCAGCTGGATGACTTTGTCCTGAGCGTTCGCTTGATCCATGCCAAGACGATGAACCAGACTATCCTGCAGCTCATAGGAATAACCGGGCGTGTGATCCCCAACGCCATGTACCATCAGAATCTTGAGTGGTTGCTCTTTGCTGTTAGCCTCTTCCAGGTAATCATTAAGCCCTTTGAAGGGTTTCCCTCGCACCCAGCATTTGCGGGTGTCTTCCTGTTCTTCTCGGTCCAAAAAAGCTTCGACAACACCTTTGGTCAAGCCTGAGCAGCCCGACAGTAGAACGAAGGTAATCAGTAGAATGATCTTGATAGGGTGCACAGGTAAGTCCTTGGTTATGGAGACCGAGGGGAAATATTATCAGTATAAATGCTATGTTAAAACCTAATAACTCACAGGGTTTGTGTCAATATGACGAGCTTGAATTCATGTCAACTGGACACTTTTAAATTCATAGGCTTGGTGATTCGAAGGTTTAAGGTGGTTCAGTGAAAAACTGTGGGGCAGCAGTGCCTCTGTCGCCCCTTTTATGTTTTTAAATATAAGCGCGCTAATTCCGCAGGCGATGGTCAGGTATCAGTGGCGCCACGAGCAGTTTCCGGATTACCCCAGAGAAAGAGAGGCGGTTATTCCTTACTTATTGTAATCGTGCTGTTTTGATTCTATGTATCTACTAAGTTGAGGGTCTTTTTGTCTTCTTTGCTTGTCATGGAGCTGTTATTCTTGGATGCTAAATTCGAGGCTTTCGCTTCGATGCTAATAAGAAGTTTAAGGGGTTGTTGGATTTTGTTTGGGGACTACGATCAATTATTTGTCGCACTGAATGTGCTCGCCATACTGGGCGTGTTGGTGTTTACCCGAATCAAGCCTTGGATTGTTTTTGTGTCTTCTGTAGCGGTACTTTATCTTACCGGCGTGCTGTCCTTAGAAAGTGCCCTCCACGGCTATACCAACCCATCATTATTGGTATTAGTGCTGCTCTATTTGGTGTCGCTGCCCTTAGAAAAAACACAGTTGTTGCGAAAAATGACCGGCGCGATTACTTCTGGCTCAGAGACGGGGTCGGTATTCCGCTTAGGCCTGTTTAGCGCGGTCTTTTCTTCCTTTGTAAATAACACTGCCGTTGTGGCTTCTATGCTGGGACCGCTTAAGCGTCAGACGGCCATAGATGCGTCCAAACTTTTATTGCCGCTATCCTATGCTTCGATCATTGGCGGCACGTTAACTCTTATCGGCACATCCACCAACTTAATTGTGAATGGTTTTGTGATCGATCACGGCTTTCCCGCCCTTGGTTTTTTTGATTTCACGTTAATCGGGGCGCCGGTCTTTGTCTGTTGCCTGGCGGCATTGGTGTTTGTTGCGCCGAGGGTGTTAAAACCTCGTGATAACAGTGAGCAAGCTACCATTCGAGAGTATTTTTTGGAGCGTATTGTGCTGCCGGGCTCAGCATTGCATGGTCGTACCGTGCAGGAAAATGGGCTTCGTCAGTTGGAGCAGATGTTCCTGATTGAAGTGGTGCGAGATCATAAAGTTTTGGCGCCAGTCAGCCCAAACGAAGTGATACTTGAACATGATATTTTGGTTTTCTCTGGGGATTTATTGGCTCTCAATGTCTTGGATGATTTTGATGGTCTGCGCTCCATGGAAACTTTCGACTCGCAGGTACGAGAAAATCTGGTCGAAGTGATTGTTTCACCCTCTTCTGGCTTGGTAGGGAGGACCATTAAGCAGGTGGATTTTCGTGCCAAATTTGATGCCGCTGTAGTTGCGGTGCGTCGAGGTGACCAGCGCCTGAAAGGTGGCTTAGGTGCATTAGCATTGCGCGCGGGTGATGCCTTGGTGTTAGCTGTGGGGGATGATTTCACGCGCCGTCGAAATATTACCGCTGATTTTATTATGGTTGGCGATGTGGGTACCCATAAAACCCTCAGTAGCGGTAAAGAGGCGGGCTTGCTGACAGGATTTGTTGCAATCATTGCTTTGGGTGCTTCAGGGTTTGTGCCTTTATTAAAAGGCTTGGTGGTATTTATTGCGCTGCTTATGTTATTTAAGGTTATTACGAAGGAAGACCTTAAGGCGCGCTTTCCCTTTGCTTTAGCTGTCGTCATCGCCAGTGCACTGGGGTTGGCTCAGGCCATTTTCCAAACGGGACTGGCCGATACTATTAGTGGTTTTGCGGGTGAATATCTGAGTGGTTTAACGCCTTTCGCGGCGTTGGTTGGGGTGTTTGTTTTGTCTTGGTTGTTGACTGAGATGGTTACTAATAACGCGGCTGCGGCCATTATGTTCCCGCTGGCCATTGCTGTGTCCTCCCAATGGGGTGCGGACTATATGCCATTCGTCATGGCTGTGGCTTTTGGTGCCAGTGCCAGCTTCCTCTCTCCCTTCGGCTATCAAACTAATCTGATGGTTTATACTGCAGGTAATTATCGGATTAGTGACTACCTAAAACTTGGCGGTCCCATTCTGGTGGTTTATTCGGTTAGTGCCTTAACGATGATATCTATTATCTACGGTGTTTAATTCTTCTCTGTCTTTATAGTTTTAATTCGCCGCATAGGGTCATCCACTGATCAACGGCCTTGTTGGGTGGCGCTTGCTTATGCCGAACAAAATAAAAGTGCCGGTTCATGTCGCGATGCTGGATGGCCAGTGGCACTAATATCCCGTGTTCAATTTCTTCTGCTACGGCAAGCTCAGAAAGGCAACCGACTCCCAGTCCGGCTTTTACTGCATTTTTAATGGCCTCGTTGTGGCCCAGTTCCAGAGTGATATTCAGGCTGGACAACAGGCCGTGCATGGCGCGATCAAATGTCTGGCGATGGCCTGATTTTTCTTCACGTAAAACCCAATCGCAATTTAAAAGATCCTTATCACTTAAGCGTTTTTTGCTCGCAAGCGGGTGGTCGGGGTTACAGAACAAGCACATGCGATCCTCACGCCAAGGCTTCAGTTGTAAGTCTGGGTGGTTCACTTCGGCTTCAACCAGGCCAATGCCTACTTCGAAGTTCAATACCTTGGCAATAATCTCCGGGGTGCTGCCGACAGAAATTTCCACTTTGCTGTCTGGTTGCTGTGCGCGGTAAGCAGCCAGGTAATTCATCGCCAGATAATTGCCGATGGTGTAGCTCGCCCCAACGCGTAGATATTTCATGTCCGGTTGTTGTTTCAGGGTTTGATCAAACTCTAATGCGTGTGCCATCAAAGCTTCTGCTTCGCTGCGAATAGCCCGACCAAAACTGTTCAGTTGTAAGCGCTTAGGGCTACGATCAAAAAGTTGCATATCATAGCGTTTTTCAAACTCTTGCACTGCGGCACTGGTAGCCGATTGTGACATGGACAGTGCTTCCGCTGCGCGGCTGATGCTTTCGTCTTTGGCGACAGCGAGAAAAACTTGAAGGTGACGTAGGGTGTATTTCATGGAGTAAATCTTCTATCGGATAAATCGATGCTCTGCAAAGTTTCGTCCATTTTTATAGAAGACACAAGTGGAGGTGATTTAATACAGTAATCCCCACTTGCGCATGAGCAGCATCAGTTCGTGATTGAGCTGTCGGTAACCTGCTGCGTTGGGGTGAATAGGATCGTTTTTTAATTTGTCATCCGACAGTACATTGGAAAAAATGTCCGCCGCCAATAATACACTTTCTTCTTCTGCAAGCACCGCGTAGATGGGTGAGTCATTCAGGGTCCCCGTTGTTGCCCGCAGCAGGGAGAACTGCGGCACGGCGATTAATATAGTTGTGGCCCCGAAGTCGCTCGATTGACGAATGATTGAACGCAGGGCTTCGTGTATCTCATTGATAGGGTGCTTACGCAGAAAATCATTTCCGCCAAGTTCCACGATGACTAAGTCAGGTTGATACTTGGTTAGCAATGGCGCAAGACGGTGTTGCGCCTTTTGCGCGGTATCCCCAGGTATGCCGGCATTGATTACATTCCAGTTTGTCTTCTCTCTCAGTAGACTCGGGTAATCCTCTCCTTTCTTAGCTCCAGTGCCGTAGGTCACACTGTCACCAAAGGCTAAAACCGTGGCGTTGCTGGAAAGTGCTTTGTGGCTCTCAGGATCGCCACAAGCGAATATCAGAAATAATGGCAGTAGCCAGATTATTTTTAGGAGCCTTGTTGTTTTATTAGTCAGACGCAGACTGTTGTTCTTCGTCCTAAAAAATAATTTTATAATTTTCCCCTGAAAACTCTTCATTATTATAAATAAATCGGGCGTGTACAAAGCGCTATATTTTTTATGAAACTACTCGCTATTTTTTTCCGGCGGCGAAGTAAAACTTTTAATTAGATCAATCGGCGTTGGGAAGACAATGGTCGAGCTTTTGTCCCCGGCAATTTCCACCAGAGTTTGCAGGTACCGCAGTTGTATAGCCTCCTCCTGTTGAGATAGCACTTGGGCTGCTTCCAGTAATTTTTGTGAGGACTCAAACTCCCCTTGGGCATGAATAACCTTGGCGCGTCTTTCCCGTTCTGCTTCGGCCTGTTTGGCGATGGCGCGAATCATACTTTCATCAAGGTCGACGTGCTTAATTTCAACGTTGGCGACTTTAATGCCCCAGGCGTCAGTCTGTTTGTCGAGAATAAGTTGTATGTCTGCGTTGAGCGTTTCCCGCTCTGCCAGCATATCATCCAGGTCGTGCTGGCCCAGTACTGAGCGCAAGGTGGTCTGTGAAAGTTGACTGGTAGCCTCGAAAAAATTCTCCACTTGAATGATGGCTTTTTCTGGATCGACCACACGGAAATAAATCACTGCATTCACTTTTACAGAAACGTTATCCCGTGAAATCACATCCTGTGTGGGTACATCCATAACCACGGTGCGCAGGTCCACCCGCACCATTTGTTGCAGTACTGGAATGACGATGATCAGACCTGGCCCCTTCACTTTATAAAATCGACCGAGCATAAAAATAACACCCCGTTCATATTCGCGGAGTACCCGGAACATTGATGCGAGCAAAGCCACTGTCAAAAAAATCAGGGTGAGAGGAATACTTAAAAAGCTCATGACGATCTCCATTAATCGTTATTGTGTTCTTTCTTTACTTGCAGTATCAAGCCATCGCAGGCAGTGACCGATACCTTGTCGTTCAACTGTAAAGGGGCGTCGCTTTTAACCTGCCATAATTCACCATCCAGCCGTACCATGGCATTACCTGCATGGGGATATTCGACAATACCGGTAAGTCCCAGCAGGTGGTTTAAGCCGGTGACGACATCCTGTCTGCGTGCCTTAAGAATCATGCTCAGGCCAAAGACCAGCAGGCCGCCACTGAAGATGGCGACGGTAGCAATAATGGGGAGGGCAATCTGATAGCCGGGCAGATCGGTATCCATCAGCATGATGGAGCCAAAGACAAAGGCAATGAGGCCGCCAATGCCTAATATTCCGAAGCTGGGAGCAAAAGCCTCTGCGGCCATGAGCCCCACCCCGAGGATAATCAGTGCGAGCCCCACATAACTCACCGGCAATACCTGAAAGGCGTACATGGCTAGCAGCAGGCACACGGCGCCGAGTACGCCAGGAACGCCCAGGCCGGGGTTGGAGAACTCAATGAACAGTCCATACATGCCAGCCATCATCAATAGGTAGGCAACATTCGGATTGGTGATAATGGCCAGAAATTCACTGCGCCAGTCCATTGGGTAGTGGTAGATTTCAACGCCTTTGGTTTTCAGGGTGATCTCAGTGTTATTAATCGTAACAGTGCGGCCATCGAGTTGAGTCATTAGGTCATCAAGACTGTCGGCGATAAGGTCTACCACATTAAGTTCAAGTGCTTCTTCAGCGGCTAGACTGGCGCCTTCGCGCACCGCTTTTACGGCCCACTCGGCATTGCGGCCACGCAAGGTGGCCAGGCCTTCAATATAAGCGACGGCGTCGTTAATGATTTTCCGCTCCATAGCGGTCGATGGCTGTGGTTGAGACTGGGCAGCAGGCTCATCTTTTTTTTCATCACCGGGCATTGGGATGGGTGTGGGCGCTGGGGCGGGTGAAGGAGCGCCAATTTGCACCGGTGTTGCCGCGCCCAAATTGGTGGCGGGTGCCATCGCTGCGATATGGGAGGCATAAAGTATGTAAGTGCCCGCACTGGCGGCCCGGGCACCGCTAGGCGCAACATAGGTCGCGACTGGAATGGGTGAAGCGAGGATGGTTTTGATCATTGAGCGCATGGCGGCATCCAGTCCACCTGGGGTATCAATTTGCAGCACCACCAACTTGGCGCCAGCCAGTTGCGCCTCCTTCAGGCCGCGCACCATATGGTCGGCTGTGGCTGGTCCGATGCCGCCTTTGATATCAATTAGCCACACGGAGGCATTGGTCTGTGCCTGCGGGGCCGACAGGCACAATAATGCGAGTAGTGTTGCTAAGTACCGGGTGTAAACCATCACCTATCCTCAATGGCGGACATCTTAATTTGAGTATAGACGGGGAAGCGTAGATCGGAAGTGAATGCCCGATTTATAAGCGGGTTGATTGACCTGTATCAGGTTGATGGTTAGTGGATAGTGTAATTTGACTGCTTCAATGAGTTGGGTCAGCTAAGGCTTTCATATTTACTTTATTTGGGTTGAAAAAAGCCCCGTATGACCCCATTTGTCGGGTCATACACAGGTTTAGTGGCAATTTATTTTTGAAAAACCGGAAGTATTCAGGAAGGGTAAAAAAGTGGGATCGTACGAAAAGTTATTTATGGCAGAGCGGGATGATGTAATCCGCCTCAAAGATGTCAGCAACATACTGAAATCTGCCAAGAGAGTTGATGGTTTAGATTTTAATCTCCTAAAAATTGCAGGCGATTTTATACGAGCCGGTATTGATTTTAAGATCAAAGGCTTCGCTAAGTTAGACATCCTTTTGGATCGGGCGCTGGGCAATTTACCGAGTGACTCTGATGGCCACCCCGTTTATTTTATTCCGGGGTTTATCAGTAAAAATGAAGATTTATCTTTCTGGCAGGAAATGGCTGATATTTTTGGTTATGACGTTTTTGAGGCCTATGAGACCAGGAATAAATTCGGTCTTGGTTTTGGTGACCGAGGCCTCCACGTCATTGATGATATTAAAAGAATTAAAAAAATGACCGGTAAAAACCCAACGGTTGTTGGTCATAGTATGGGGGGAGCCTATGGTTACGCCGTTGCGCACTTAATCCCCAATGATGTGCGACAGGTGATTGCAGTTGGGGCGCCAGGAACCCGAAGGGAAGTATTTGAATTAATTAATAATTACTCCAAAGAAACATTCCCTGAAGTGAATCACGATGATTTGAAATTCGAGGAAATGGTCGATATTTTGCAAATGCCGCCAAAGGTTCCTGTTTTAAATATCTATTCAAAATATGATCAGGTAGTACATCACACCGATTCTTTTAGGGATGATTTCTCGTTAGTCACTAATTTAGAAGTCAGTACCGATAATTCTATTTTAGGCTGGGAGCACAGAATAGGTCATGGCGGGCAGCTGTTTAATAGAAAGGTAGTAGCGGAAATTTTGAGGCAGCTCGCCGCTCCAGATGAAGAGGTGGGACAAGCTAAAAGCTGAGCGTATCAGGTTAGATATAGTCTCCCCGGTCTCTTGTCAGGGGAGGGCGCCTGCCCGGCGGATGTATTCAGTAAATGGGGCGGAATATTTGTTTGTGGCCAGTGGAAAAACGTTGAATGACAATCTAGAATATTAGTTCAAATAAAAATTTCACTGTCATGGTAATGGATACATGAACGCCATAATAAAGCCGTTGCTGATTAGTTTTACCCTATTACTTCTGCCCCTGAGCAAAGCCAGCCTGGCTCAGGAGCTCTCCCCAAGAGCCTATTGGCCTTCTCCTATCGGTACAAAAGCCGTGAGCATAGGTTATGCCTACAGCAGTGGCGATATCCTTATAGATCCTGAGTTGCCCGTTGAAGGGCTGAATGCCGATATTAATACCGCTGTGTTGGCCTACTTCCAATCTTTTAATTTCGCGGGTAGAACCGCCAACTATATCTTGGAGCTACCCTACGTTTGGGGAACCGTTGGCGCCGCGCTGGACCTCAGTGACTACCCGTTGCCTCCCGACGCTCTTATTCCCGATAGTGCTGACTTTGAGGGGCAGGGCGATATTTCGGTTACTTTGTCCGTGAACCTCAAAGGTGCTCCCGCTATGAATAAAGAGGAGTTTAGGGCATTGCTCAAGGATCCTGAGTCCCAGTTGGGCATCGGGCTGAAGGTGACCGCACCCACTGGCGATTATGATAAGGATAAGAAGATTAATGTAGGCAGAAATCGGTGGGCGGCTAAGACGGAAATGGGCTACATCAATAGCTTTAGTAAAAACTGGATTTTTGAACTTGAGTCTGGCTTTTGGTGGTTCGGAGACAACAAAGATCACCCTGATGGAAGTAAGGGGCAAGATACGATTTATTCGCTGGAGACTCACCTGATTCGAATTTTTAACCCCGGTATGTGGGGTTCATTGGATGTGAATTATTACCGCGGAGGTTCGACTTCACTCAATGGTGAGGCAGACGACAATAAGCAGCACATTGCTAAAGTGGGCCTTAGTCTGGCATTTCCTGTGAGTCGTAAACAAACGGTTAAAATGAGTATTTATGAGGGTGGTTTTAACGATTCTGACAATGACTTTTGGGGCGCGCTGATTACATTTAGTCACCGGCTTGAGTAAGGAGTGTCTGTTGTTTTTAAGAATCTTCAAAATGGAACTCAGGTTATTCACATGTCGGTACCCCCTCACTGCGTAATATATTCGGACTGTTAAAGTCTATCTGATGGACTGATAACACCATTCCCTCCACGATTTACTACGTGCGTATAAATTTCAGTAGTT
>JAUVQU010000148.1 GCA_030597965.1 Cellvibrionaceae bacterium | reverse complement strand
TACATAAAAACCAAATAAATTACAAATTTTTCACAATATTATTGAGAAATAGCAAATCATGTAAAAAATGTCTTAATAAGCAATGGCTTAAAATTACGTATTCCCGGTAATAATTGGGCGCATTGTGAAAAATCGGGACATATCTTGATTCTGGCAGTGTTGAGGTCAGCGGTTCGATCCCGCTAGGCTCCACCAAATCATCACAATTTCATCACAGTAGTGTGTTGGTATTGACTTAAGAGGCTACCTTTATGGGTGGCCTTTTTTGTATCTGCCTTATGAGACTTCATTAACCTTATGGAGAATCAACATGGCAACCTATCGAGTTTTATCCTCTGGCAGAATACAGGCAATTATTCGCAAGCAAGGCTTCCCTGCCCAATCAAAGACATTTCGGCTTAAACGTGAAGCACAGAAATGGGCTGCCAAGATAGAGCATGAAATTGATACTGACTCTCATAGCATGGATGAAGATATGTCCATTTGGGATGCCTTCACCATGTATGAAAACGAAGTAGCCCAATACAAAAAGGGCTATATAAAAGCGGGAAATATATTTTTGAGCGCCCTAGAGAGTTTTTTGGCATGTATAAACTCTCTGTAATAGACCTATAGGTAGCTCATAAATCATTAACATTAAGGAAAATGTCATACAGGGTAATAAAGCGCGCCTTGATTTGAGTCAATTGCACATAGCAAGGTCATTATAGTAGTTTATACATAGAGGATTGCGCTTGAGCTGGAGGAGCCAGTAAAAGAGCATCAAACTTGTAACTAGCCCCTCTCATTTATTTGAGCATCATTGCTCATCTTGTTAATCATGGAAAACAATAGGGTGTTTTATGTCTGAAACTATTCACGACCTAATGCATACGGATATCGTATGTGTGAAAAAAAATGTATTTGTCATTGATGTTATTCATGAAATGGCAGATAAAGATATCGGATGTGCTCTGGTAACAGATCAGGGACGCCTCTACGGTATCTTTACGGAGCATGACCTTTTGAAACGAGTCATCGCCAAGGGGCTTTCTCCCGATGAGGTTCAGGTGGGAGATGTATCTTCAACGAATCCGATAACCGTTACCGACCACCACCCTCTGGTCGAGCTTACCACCCCCATTAGGGAATTCGGTTTTGGACATATGCCTGTTCTGAATGAGTCTCATAAAGCGATTGGCATCATTTCGAGCAAGGATGTTTTAGATTGTCTTCTGGCTAATGACTCTCCGGTTTATAATTTATAGCTCTACCGAAAAGGGTGGCATTGAAGCGACACCAAACTCCGGTATGCAGGGGAAATATTACTCATATTTGTAGGGACGTTTAGCGAAATGCCAATCGCTCCCTCTCCCCTCACAAGAAAAAAGGTTCGGTACCTGATCGGAATTCGGCAAGCGAGTCTTAATACTCTACAAGGTTTCAATCCATTCGCTCAGCTCGGGAGATATCTGGACACCAAACAGAAAATGCAGCCCTGCATTAATTTGTGTAACACTCAGTCCCAGTGAAGTAGCTAAGCAAACCAACGCTGTGAAAACAGACAACACCTCAATTACCTTATTCCAAAAGCCATAGATACGATCGCCCAGAATCGGATAAAAGATTGGACGAATGCTCAATAGCAGACCGCGATTGCAGATAAAAAAACGCCCGATCCAGACCCGCAATCGCATAGATTGCCCAAGGGTGCAGTCCCCAGTACAATACGAATCGCCTCTCCGGAAGAAAACTGCGACGGTTTTTCTGTGAATATCCTTGATCTGCTTTTCAGTATTTGACATGCTCATTGCAGAGTCTTCTCTGCTTCAACCAACGACAGCAGAAGCATCGCTTAGCAATAGATACTAGGTGGTTCTAGGTAGGCTAAGATCACACAACTGCCAAATAATACGATACCAGGTAATTTTATGAAAAATACCCGTCTTAAGCGGCTGTTGATTATCCCTGTCATCTTGATCGGCGTCGCCGTCTTTATGATTTTGGTAAAGAACAGCGCTAAACCCGTGCGTATGGTTGTTGCCGAGAAAGTTACAGCAGTGCGGGTGATTAGCGTACTTGAAGCGACAGTAGCACCACAACTAAAGGCAACGGGCAATGTTAAGCCCAGCCGGGTGTGGAGTGGCGTGGCGCAGGTGAGCGGAAAGATCATTTCACTGCACTCCCGTCTCAAGCAGGGGGCGCTAATCGCTGAGGGCGAAGTGCTGTTGCAAATTGATCCAAGAGACTACCAACTGGCTAAAATTCTAGCCAATGCCAGAGCTAAAGAAGCTGAGCAGCTTTTAGCCACTGAACGAGGCAGAGCCCGCCAGGCAAAACGCGAATGGCGAAATCTCGGCAACGCCGATGCCAACGACCTTTTTTTACGCAAGCCACAACTGGCCTCTGCAGAAGCTCAAGTGGCGGCAGCCAAAGCTGATCTCGCTAAAGCGGATCTCAATCTTGAGCGCACAACTATCCTTATGCCTTTTAACGGGCGCATTGCGGAAGTTAAAGTGGAACTGCAGCAGTTTGTCGCTCAGGGTTCATTGATGGTAGTGGCCGATGGCATTTCTAAGGCCGAAATTGCAGTGCAGATTCCAATGGAGCAATGGGGGAACTTAATTCACTCTGAAGCAATTATTAACCTTGAAGAGATGAAAGATATTGAACTGGGCAAACAACTCGGCCTCTCAGCTCGGGTGTTATTCAAGCAGAATCAGTATCTCATTGAATGGGATGCCAAAGTCGCCAGGCTTAGTGATGCTCTCGATCCACGCACTCGCACTGTTGGCGTCATTATTGAAGTGGATAAGCCCTATGCCCAGGTGCAACCGGGCAGACGCCCGCCATTAGTTAAAGGGCTGTTTGTGGATGTAATACTGAAGGGAAGACAGCAGGAGAATCGCCTTGTCGTCCCTTTAATTGCTCTGCATGGCCAGCAGGTCTATGTGGTCAATCAAGAGCAGCGTTTGGAGCAACGTAAGGTCACTATCGGATCTAAGGGCGTAGATTACGCTATTATCGTCAGTGGTTTGCAGGCGGGTGAGCAAGTGGTTATCTCCGGTCTCATTTCAGCGGTTGAAGGGATGCTGCTCAAGCCCACGGCTGATGAAGTCACATTGAAGCAACTTCTCTCCTCTATCCAGGGGTAGGCATCAATCAGGGATAAGCACCTATGATCCGTTATTTTGCTGCTCACTCAACTGCGGCCAATCTATTAATGCTAATTTTGGTGGGGCTGGGGCTCTCTACACTGTCAACTTTGGAGCGCGAGACCTTCCCTGAATTTGCTCCGCAAGAGGTACTGGTGAATGTACCCTATCCAGGGGCTACGCCAGAGGATGTTGAGCAAGCCATTTGCAAGCGTCTTGAAGATGCGATTGATGCCGTCAATGAAGTCGACGAGATTCGTTGTCAGGCACTGGAAAATAGAGGCAGCACTGTTGTTACAATGACTGAGGGAGGTGATTTTGCTCAGTTTATGGATGATATCAAAAGTGCTGTTGAGGCGATTGATAATTTTCCAGAGCAAGCTGAACTGCCCGTTATTGAGCAACTGGGCCGCACCGATCAGGTAGTTTCTATTGCTATCACTGGGCCGACCTCTCCTCCGGTACTGAAGGCCTATGCCGAGGATATAAAAGATCGACTACAAATGTTGCCGCTGATTTCACAGGTAACTCTCTCTGGCTTTTCTGAACACCAGTTGCAGGTTCGGGTTTCGGCGCAGATGCTGCAACGGCATGGCCTTAGCATTAACGATTTGGCGAATGCTATTTCAAGGCAAAATATTGATTTGCCCGCAGGCTCGGTTGAGACCCTGCAGCACAACTATCTGATCCGGTTTATGGATCAGCGGGATAGCCTGCAAGGCTTGAATGAGCTAGTCATCATTGGTGCAGGCAGCGGGAGTGAAATCAGACTGGGTGATATCGCTACCATCCAGGATAGCTTTGAATTGGATGAAGAGAAGATCCTGTTTAATGGGCAGCGTGCCGCACTGCTGCAGGTTAACAAGGCCAAGACTGAGGATACAATCCGTGTTTTTAATGAAGTGGCGACCTTTATTGAGCGGGAACAGCAGCTGGCTCCACCGCAGATTAATTTCACGCTGACCAATGACCGCTCTAGTGTAGTGCGTGACCGGCTACAGATATTGACGACTAATGGCTTGCAGGGTTTGGTGTTGGTATTTCTGGTGATGTGGCTCTTTTTTCAGCTGCGATTCGCTTTTTGGGTTGCCATGGGGCTACCTGTATCCTTTCTTGGTGGCCTCTTTATTATTTCGTTAATGGGGCAATCGATTAACATGATTAGCATGGTGGCGCTGTTGATCACCTTGGGCCTATTGATGGATGACGCCATCGTTATTGCCGAAAATATCGCAACCCATCTGCGTAACGGTAAGTCCGCCTTCCATGCAGCCGTTGAAGGCACGAAGCAAGTAATGCCTGGCGTGCTCTCATCCTTTCTCACTTCAGTTGCCGTATTTACCCCCCTGGCATTTCTCAGTGGTCACATGGGTAAGGTGCTGGAAGTTATTCCAGTAGTTTTGATTGCAGTGCTTGCTGTGAGCTTAATTGAAGCCTTTTTAATTCTTCCTCATCATCTAGAGCGTGCACTGAAAAATCATGAGGCGGATAAGCCGTCTGTCTTTCGGCAACGTTTCGACGCCCTAATTGAAAGGCTGCGGCAGGAGGTACTGGGGCGGGCTATCGATACGGTGATTCATTGGCGTTATCTTTTTCTTGGATTGATTGTCGCGTTATTTATTGTCTCCATCGGTATGCTGGCAGGAGGCCATCTAAAGCGGGTGGCCTTTCCTGACATTGACGGTGATTCTTTTGAAGCCCGTTTACTGCTGCCGCAAGGCACGCCACTACTACGGACTGAAGCCGTGGTTGCAGATATTACCGCTGCCCTACAGCGAGTCAACCATCACTACACCCCACTGCAACCGCGAGAACAGGAGCTGATAGAGGATGTCACTATCCGCTACAATCAGAATTTAGATGCAGGTGAAAGCGGCTCCCACGTGGCGACTATTAGTGTCGACATCCTCGGCAGTGAAGAACGGGTTGGGCGGGTAGATGATTATCTGCAGACCTGGCGAGAGGAGGTGGGCAATATTCCCGATGTGATTAGCCTTAATTTTAAAGAGCCTCAGGCTGGTCCGTCAGGTATCGCCATTGAAATTCGCCTTAAAGGACGAGATCTAAAGCAGCTAAAGGCTGCATCACTTGAGCTGCAAGACTGGTTGAGACAGTACCGGGGCATTACCAACTTGTCTGATGATCTGCGCCCAGGAAAGCCGGAGATCCGACTGCGCCTGAAGGCCGGAAGCTTGGCTTTTGGCTTAGACGCAGCAACTATTGCCAATCAATTACGTGCTGCATTCTATGGGATTACCGCTGATGAGGTAGAGACAGAGACCGAATCTTACGAAATTAACGTGGCGCTCTCTGACTTGAGTCATAACACCCTGGATGATTTGCGCAATTTTCGAATCGTGACGGCAAAAGGAGACCAGGTGCCACTGAGTACAGTGGCAGATATCGAGATGGGGCAAGGATATGCTCGAATACAGAGAATTCAAGGGATCAGAACCGTCACCATCACCGCTGATATGGATACTGAGTTAGGAAATGCCAATCAGATTTTGGCGGCGACTCAACGTGATTTTCTTTCAGGCATGGAAGAGCGTTATCCCGATATTAGTTTTTTATTAGAGGGCCAGGCGGCCGAGTCGAGTAAAACCAGTGGCTCAATGATGCGAGGTTTTATGATCGGGCTGGTCGGCATCTTTATCTTATTGAGCTTTCAGTTTCGCAGTTACGTTGAGCCTGCCGCCGTCATGCTTACTATTCCGCTGGCGATGATCGGTGTGATATGGGG
>JAUVQU010000185.1 GCA_030597965.1 Cellvibrionaceae bacterium | reverse complement strand
GTTAATGGATAACTGTGCAGTTGGCGATCGGGGAAGCCCTGAATGGCGTTGCGGGTATTGCGGAAAAGCACTCGACCGGTACCGTGCTGATCAAGTAATTGGTTGATCAATTGTTGGCGCTGTTGCTCAAAGGATTCACTGTTTTTGTTGTTGAGCAGCTGCGTGAGCGCCTTTTGGCCCAGACGTTCTTGAATATTGTTTTGTAATGTTTGATCGCCAGTGATGGCGCTACAGTCAGTAGTCAGTAGCGCTTGTACCAGTTGATTAACGGGTTGGTAGCTTTCGTGTTCCGTTAAGAAACGTTCCAGGTCGTAATAGCGGTCTGGGTCGAGCAGACGCAGGCGGGCAAAGTGGCTGCTGACGCCGAGTTGTTCTGGGGTGGCGGTTAGCAGCAGCAGCCCACGTGCTTGTGCTGCCAATTGTTCGATGGCGCGATAGGCGGGGCTGACGATTTCTGGTGACCATTCGAGGTGATGGGCCTCATCTACTACGAGTAGATCCCATTCACTTTGCAGTGCTTGTTCGAGGCGCTGTGGATTATCCAGGAGCAGGTTAATACTGCACAGTACCAGTTGAGCGCTATCAAATGGATTTTCTGCTTCGGTGGCTGGTTCCAGTTCGCTTAACTCGTCGGCGTATTCGTCTTCAGTGGCTTCGATGGCTTGACAGCGATTTTCATCCAAAAGAGTAAAAGGCAGATTGAAGCGGCGTAGCATTTCCACCAGCCATTGATGTTTGAGGCTGTCTGGTACAGCGATCAAGACGCGATTGCTGAGGCCGTTGTGCAGTTGACGATGGATGATCAAGCCCGCTTCGATGGTTTTCCCAAGGCCCACTTCGTCGGCCAGTAGCACGCGCGGTGCAAAACGTTGGCCGACTTCATTAGCGATGTAGAGCTGGTGTGGTAGCAGTTCAACTCGTGGCCCCATCAAGCCTTGAACGTCCAATTGCGCCAAACGGTGGCTTTGTTCCAGCGTTTGGTGGCGCAGATCAAACTCGCCCAGTTTGTCGATTTGACCGGCAAAGAGGCGATCTTGTGGTTGGCTGAAGTAAACGAAACAATTGAGCTCGACTTCGCCCCATTCGGCAAAATCATCCTGTGATGTAGTACCGGAAGTAGTACCGGAATAGGTGAGATACCCGGCGTTATTCGTTACCTGCTCAATTTTGAGCGTTTCGTCATCGTCGGTGGAGATGGTGTCGCCGATACGGTATTGCACGCGGGTGACCGGTGCGTTGTTTTTGGCGTAAACGCGCTGCTCGCCTGCGGCGGGAAAGCTGATGGTGACGTGACGAAGTTCAATGTCACTGATGATACCCAAGCCGAGTTCGGCTTCGGTATTGCTGATCCAGCGTTGACCTATAACAAATTCTGGCATGATGCTCTTTATCAGGTAGTAGGAGAATATGGGGGGTGGTGAGTAAAACTAGCGCTGAATGATGGCGCCTTTTTGTAAGCCCTCGAAGGCTTTGACTTTAATATTGGTGTTGGGCTCTTGGGCTTTTAATTGATCGGCAATGTGTGTGGCGATCCATTCAACGGTGCTGTCGGTATCAATGAGATAGCAGCTGTTATTGGGCATGGTCAGCTCAAAAAAGCCTTGCGATGTAGTATAGCTAAAGGTTTTTCCGTTGCTGTCTTCGCGAGTGATGTCGCTACGGGTGCCAATGTAAATATCACGGAAGGTATTGGCCCATTGTTCTTCTAAGTCATGGGCGGGTTGATCGTTACGCCAAATGTGAATGCGTGATCGATGTCCGTGGGCGATACGCTGGCAATTACCGGCATGTTTTTTAAGGCCATGGCTGTAGTGGTAAAATGCGCCATCGATACTTTCTAAAACAAAATCTAAATTTAATTGATCAATCGTGTCTGGTAGCAGCTTGCGCAACTCGGCAATACACCAGGCACTCGTGCTTTGACGGTTGATTTCTTCGCAGTCGATCAGAGCGATGGCTTGTTTGGGGGCAGTGCAGTGGATGACTTGATGGCCGGAGCCATAACGCCAACTCAGCTTAATCTGGTCGCCCTGGTCGTGCAGGGTTAGATTGGGAGAGCGTGTAGGTACAGCCAGGCGATGATCCAGTTCATCGTCTAACCAGTTGCGCAGTGTTTTTTTGACGATGCCAAAATCACAAACCATACCCTGTTGGTCCAGGGCGCCGCCCAGTAAGGTGCTGGCAACCCAGGTTTCGCCGAGCAGTCCACGTTCGGGGTGCAGATAACTGAAATCTACATTGGTTAAACTGTCAACAAAAAGCTGCATGTGCTTACTTTGGCTCTTGGTTTCTCGGGCGCGTATCATACCAGATGAGGGGCAGTGTTTGTGCGAATATAGCTTGTCCTGTTTTGGAGAGTATAGTGCGATTAACTGTTTTCGCTCAGCTCATAGGGTAGGGTTTGCAATGTGAGTACTTGGCTGCCACCTTCATCCAGGGACACCTTGCCCGCCTCTGTAGCATCGGAGTTGGCACAGGCTAACAACCAGGTGTTCATTCCATCCGAACAACTGTTAACAATTTCACCCACGCTTTTACCATTGCTGTAAACGTTTGAGCCTAATGTCACAGTAGTGTTAGAGCTTTTGAATAGGTACATGTGGCGTTTTGCTTTGCCTTTGTAGTGTATTCTGGCGACGATTTCCTGGCCTGTGTAGCAGCCTTTGGTGAAGCTAATGCCGTTAATTGCCGTGTTGCCTAAGTTGAGATTTTGAGGGATAAACACTTCGCTGGTTTCAGCGAAGATCCAGCCCTGACCGCTCTTAATCTCTTGTAACTGCCAATCCAGTGCTAAGGCGTCATCTGCAGATGGTGATAGTGAATTGTAGACATCACTGCCGACTTCCAGCCAGCATTCAATACGCTCATTGTCGCGTGGAATAAGTAAATTGTTGCCTTGCTGGACGACCGGAGAATCGGCGGTGAAGTCTGTGCCAAGCAGGGTGCTGACTTTTTCGTAGGCGCTTACACCCGTTAATCCAGCGACAATAAAACCGTTCGGCTGAGACAATTCTGCCTTTGAAAATACAATGTATTTGCTCAGAGAGGCTTTCAGATTGTTGAGATTGTCCGCCGGTAATCGTAAACGCAGGTGATCATCATTGATGGCAGTTAAATCAAAATTCGCCACCATACGCCCCTTGTGAGTGCAGTGGGCGCTATGGCTAAGCTTATCGCTGTGGACTTTTAGCACATCACAAGTGACTTGCCCCTGTAAGAATTTTTTGCTGTCTGGGCCGTTGATATCAAGTAAAGCAAATGCGGGTAGTAGGAAGGCGTTAATCACGGCTGTGCTCTTGTTGTGAAAATAGGTATTGTTGAATGAGATGCAAATAAATCATGAAAATTGATGGCGAGAGATTAGCATAAAAGGGACGCTGCGAGGGGAATGGTCTATAATTCGCGCTCGGTACCTATACACCAGTGTACCTTTTACCTTTGTAAGACAGTTGAGATTGAGCACTATGGAAATTAATCGCCTGGCGTGGGGTTGTCGCCGCGGAATGTTGGAGTTGGACCTGGTTCTCGAGCCTTTTTTGAAGGATGTCTATTCAACTCTGGCTCAAGAAGATAAAGAGCGGTTCTGGGCATTGCTGGAAGAAGAAGATCAGGATTTATTTGCCTGGTTTATGGGTCACAAGGATCCAGAGAACTCGGAAACCATGAAGATAGTGCAGATCATCAGAGATAACACCGGGATGAAGCCCGTTTAAATAAGAGTCAGAGTCTATTTGAGCGAAGTTACTTTTGTTGAAATGACTTCTTTTTTTGTCCAAGGATGGATGTGACGTGGCTATGGATCTGCCCCCCATCAATATTACCCCCTCAAAATGGCCATTGCGCATTAGCGTTGTCGCAATGTGTGTCTCCTTTCTTGCGATCTGGCAAGCGCATTTGGGCCCCTTATATTTGTTTGTGGCCGTTCTTCTGCTGGGTGTAATACTGCTCAATACCTATCGACTGTATCGTCATGAGCCGGTCATGCAGCTAAGCTGTATTGAGGGCTGCTGGCGACTTATGATGAAGGGCGAGTTTCCGGACGAGAATGAGTGGGTGCTGGTAGGAGATTACAGTTGGCACCCTTGGATAATCAGTTTGAAGTTTTCTAATTCGCTATCGAGTCGAAAGCGCCATGTTGTTTTATATCCAGATAGTAGCGACTCGGAAGCATTGAGAATCCTCCGAGTCTACTTGCTGAATGCAATGGAATAATAAGGGTGTCCTTAATCCTTGTTTTCAGGTGTACCGGGCATTTGTTCGTAGAGGTTGCAGTTGATTAAGCCTCCATCAATGGAAAATTCTCCACCGGTTGAGTAGCTACCCATATCGGAGGCAAGAAATAGTACGGCATTGGCAATTTCTTTTGGGGCGCCCGCTCTATACAGGGGGATGTGTTTCAAGGTGTCATGTGTCCAGGTGCTGGTGTCGCCAGCCATAGCGGTAGAAATTCCGCCCGGATGAATGGAGTTGACGCGAATACCATGAGGGCCCAATTCGCGAGCGGCTACTTTGGTCATGCCGCGCACAGCCCACTTGGAGGCGGCGTAGGCGGTTAAGCCATTGGAGCCGGTCATGCCGTCGGACGAAGAAATGTTCACAATGGAGCCGCTACCGCGCTTTTTAAGCAGTGGTGTGACGCTGCGCATGCCCAAAAACACCCCTACCTGATTTACATTGATTACGGACATGTAGTCATCGAGGGATGTGTCTTCTAAAGCGCCTACACGAATGATCCCGGCGTTGTTAACGAGGATGTCCAGGCCGTCAAATGTATCCTCAATAAAACGGATAATACTTGACCAGCTTTTCTCGTTTGAGACATCCAGGTGTTGGTAGTGGGCTTGCTCGCCAAGTTCTGCAGCGAGGGCTGCGCCTTCGGTATCCAATACATCGGCGATGATGATTCGCGCACCTTGTTCG
>JAUVQU010000209.1 GCA_030597965.1 Cellvibrionaceae bacterium | reverse complement strand
GTGCCGCGTATGTAAATCTAGCCGATACTAATAGCCTGCCTTTCGTGCCTTCTTTCTTAGAAACTATTGCCACCCAACCCCACTTGATGCAAAACGATGGAATACACCCCACCGCAGAGGCTCAACCACAGATACTGGACACCATCTGGGTTTATTTAAAAAATCTTCTTTAGGTGGAAATTAATTTTCCTCATCGCCTTTATTTTCAAAGTGAACAAAATCAATCAGAAACACCGCACCCAGAAACAGCGCTTTTAATTTAACGTCCCAGTCAGAGGGAAACTCAACACCAAAATTGTCAGCGTCGGTAAACTGCTCTTTCAGTAGACCACTCCACTTTTTAGTGATTTTTCCGTATTCCTCTCCATCGTTTCTAATAATAAAAGTCCAAGGCCTAAACAGTGGGCCAAACAACTGATAAATCTCTTCACCTGAACCGTCGAAGACTGAATACTTCTTTCTGATAATTGAAAACCGCTTACGCAGGGAGCCTAGCAACTCATCGTTAGCATCAAACACTTCTGCGCTATGAAAATAAAACTTGAATGGGCGTTTCACCCTTAACATCACTTGATCAGATTCACCAAAAACCACCATTTTAAAAGGGCGGTTCGCCTTTAAAAACCAGCGTAACAAAAAGGAACCTCCCTCTTCTGCCGCATGGTAGATTTCTTGGCCATTTTCATCGCAGATCACATATTTATTCTTGGTTTCAAAATCGGTCAGTATTTCACCCCATTCTTTACACTGACGTACAACTAAGCTGCCAGAGTCTTTTAAGTGTTCCATTAGTTACCTCATAGAAAGGGTTGTCATTAGGAAATCAAAACATACAAAAAAGCCGGGATAATACCCGGCTTTTAATAAATCGAGTCAAGAGTGCTTATTCGCCGTAATAGGCATCTGATAATTCAGTAACAACCACATCTGTAATACTGGCCTGGCTATCCAACCATTCCTGTACCGCTTTGCGGTCTTCATCTGTAGCCGACTCATAACGTTCGCTTGAAGAAACATAAGCCTCAAAGTGCTCGCCATCGTTACCACCACATATCATCAGGTTGCGGCCTTCAATCAACTCAACCAGACCATCAAAGAACGGGTCTAGCTCAGCGTCTGTTTCGGCACTGAACTTGCCGTGAAAACCAAAACCTAGAACAGTGAATTCATCAACGTACAGTTTTTTACGCAGGCGCTTGCTTCGGGTTTTTACAATAGGGGAGTCAGTCACGGTAATCCTTAAAAATTGGAGGGCACCTCTAAAAATAAACTTTTAGAGGTGCCCTAGAGTTGTTTATAATTCTTGGCGTTTCAGTTAACTTGGCGCGCACTTTAGCATTTTTCGGCGATTATATCGCCTCTATATATTCCACCATCAACTGCACACTTTCGCGCCCACGAAATTCATTAACATCCAACTTATAGGCCAGTCGCACTTTCTCAGCCTTATTGTTTGGCCAGATCGAAATGTCCACGTTAAAGGCGATGGCATCGACAATTGTTTGCCCGCTGATGTCCGGCGACACCACCAGTTTAAGGTGCTTTTCGCCGACAATACGCTGCTGCACCAGATAAAACTCACCATCAAACAATGGCTCTGGGAACATCTGGCCCCAAGGGCCCGCTTCACGCAACTCATGCCCCAGCGACAAATTAAACTGCTCTGGCTGTAATTCACCATCGCTTAGCACTTCCGCCTGCAGGGCTTCGGGTGGCAACAGTTCGCGCACAACCTGATCAAACGCTGTTTGAAAACGCTCAAAGTCTGATTCTTCAAAGCTCATGCCCGCCGCCATGGCGTGGCCGCCAAATTTAGACAACAGCCCAGGATTTTGTTTAGCGACCAGATCCAATGCATCACGAATGTGTAAGCCGGGAATAGATCGCGCCGAACCCTTAATTTCACCACTAGAACCGTCGGCTCTGGCAAAGGCAATCACAGGCCGGTGGTACTTATCTTTAATGCGCGATGCCAAAATACCAATCACACCTTGATGCCAATCGGGGTTAAACAAACACAGCCCCCAGGGCATATTGTCGATCTGGCCCAGTTCACTTCGGTCCAGGTCAAGCTGCTCAAGGCTTTTCAGCGCTTCTTGCTGCATGCCCGATTCAATCGCACGCCTGTCTTTATTTAAGTCATCCAGCTCCGATGCAATCTGTCTGGCTTTTACTGTGTCGTCGGTGAGTAAACACTCAATACCGAGAGAAATATCATCCAGGCGACCCGCCGCGTTTAAGCGTGGACCAATACTGAAGCCTAAGTCTGAAGCGACAATACGGTGCGGTTGCCGACCAGCCACCTCTAACATGGCCAAGATACCGGGACGTGCCTGCCCCGCCCTGATTCGCTGTAACCCCTGCTGCACCAAAATACGGTTATTGCTGTCGAGCGGAACAACATCAGCCACGGTACCCAATGCCACCAAGTCCAAATAATTCGCCATATTCGGCTCTGGAATATTCTGCTCGGTAAACCAATTGATTTCACGTAGAGCGGAGCGCAGTGCGCTCATCAAATAAAAGGTAACACCCACACCCGCCAAATTTTTACTGGGGAATTCACAGCCAGGTTGGTTGGGGTTCACAATGGCATCTGCGTTGGGCAGCTCATCGCCAGGTAAGTGATGGTCGGTCACCAGTACCTTAATACCCGCCGCTTTGGCCGCCGCCACACCTTCAATGCTGGAAATACCGTTATCCACAGTAATAATCAGGTCGGGTTCAAAACCTTTAGCAACCTCTACAATTTCGGGTGTGAGCCCGTAGCCAAACTCAAAGCGATTGGGCACCAGGTAACTGACATCAGCCACCCCCATCGCACGCAATGCCAAAACACCCAATGTACTACTCGTCGCACCGTCAGCATCAAAGTCACCGACAATTAAAAGTCGCTGGCGCTGCTGGAAAGCCTCCACTAACAGCGCAACGGCCTCGGTGATGCCTTTCAGGTGCTGAGGGCGCAGAAGTCCTTTTAGCGAGCGTTCTAGCTCAGAAGAAGAGACAATTTTACGGCTGGCAAATATTTGCTGCAATAAAATTGAAATAGATTCATCGCCGAAAATGGATAGAAGCTGATCTTTAGGTATATGTGGGCGCCGACGAATAATTTTATTCATAGATTTTTCCAATAAGAAGTCTACAGCCTAGCAGACAAAACTACCCTACAGGAGACGATATAGCGCAGGGTATCACAGCATAAAATGTACATTGAGCTGCCAAACAGCAAAAAATCACTCACAACACAAATTAATGAGTATGATTAAACAATACTAAACACTAAATTTCATACGGAAAGCTTGATGATATATAAGCTAATTAGAATAATTCTTCTATCTGGTATTCGCTTAATTCTAACGGTATTTTTTCGACGAATCGAAGTCGCCAATGTCGAGAATGTTCCAGAAGATGTACCTGTTATCTTCACCCCCAATCATACCAACTCTCTGATTGACGGCTTGTTAGCGCTACTATATTTGCCCCGAGACCCTCGAGCGCTCGCGGGGGCTCAATTGTGGAAGAACCCTCTTGCCAGCCCCCTAGTCATCGCACTTAACTGTATTCCTGTCTATCGCCAGCAGAACGCCAAAAACACTGATAAGCCGCTCGATAATAACAGTATGTTCAAAGACAGCAGCATGGCATTGGCTAAAAAAAATACTATTCTAGTGTTTCCCGAGGGCTTTAGTCATGACAAGCCGGAGTTGCAACCCCTTAAAACCGGTGCCGCCAGAATTGCCATAGAGGCGGAGCAACAACATGGTCCACTGTCTGTCAAAATTGTACCGGTTGGACTGAACTTTGATGCAAAGCAGAAGTTTCGCTCGAGAGTGTTGATCTACTTTGGTGAGCCTATTGATGCCATCCCTGAAAACAGCACACCAGACCCAAGCGATCGCGAGTCCGTCAACGAACTCACCAGTCGTATTGAGGAGGGTATAAAGTCTGTCACGCTCAACTACCCAAGCTGGAGAGAAGCCAATCTCATTAAACGAGCCGCCCATTTGTACGCCAGCCACAAAAACATAGAAAACCCAAAGCAAAGCCTTGCGGATAAATTCCCGATACAAAAACAATTGGCCGATGCCTACCCTACGATGAAAGAACATTATCCACGCAAAGTAGAGAAAGTCATTGCAGCCGTTAAGAGCTATGATCGATTATTGAACGCATTATCCATAAAACATGAACATTTTATTAAAAAGCAAACCAAATACATTAAAAAAGCGTCAATCATTAAACGTTTCTCACTGTTTTTGGTGCGTTTACCCTTATCCTTTATAGGTTTTCTATTAAACGCTTTGCCCTTTTATTTAACTCGCTGGATAAG
>JAUVQU010000126.1 GCA_030597965.1 Cellvibrionaceae bacterium | reverse complement strand
CTGATGTGCGGCCGAAGGATCAAATACTGAATAGCCCTGAGCAAGCGGAGATACCTTCGGGTGTCGCTATTGGTGAATTCGCCAATCAGGAAACGATGGCTTTTCGATCGCCTGGCGGAGGCATCTCCGCTTCAGGTTACGGCGTTTCTTATAGTCCGTCCCCACAAGTCACAGAACCTGGCGCTGGTTATCATCAGCTTTATGGTGGCATGCCAAATGCGGCGGTCACATCAACTTCTGATTTGGCCTCTATTGAGCAACAAAATAAAGATATCCCGCCGCTGGGTTATGCCATTGCGCAGCTTAAAGGTATTTATATTTTGGCTGAAAATACGCAGGGTCTGATTGTGGTTGATATGCACGCCGCCCATGAGAGAATCACTTATGAGCGCATGAAAATAGCAGTGGCAGAAGAGGGTTTACAGACGCAGCCTTTACTGGTGCCAGAAACCATCGCCGTTAGTCAGGGGGAAGCGGATAGTGCAGAGCAGCACGCAAATGTGTTCAAATCCTTGGGTTTTGAATTACAGCGTGCAGGGCCAGAAAGTTTGATTATTCGACAAATTCCAGTGCTGTTAAACAGGGCGAACGTTGAGCAGTTAGTGCGCGATGTGATCTCTGATTTATTGGAGTATGGTACCAGCAAGCGCATTGATCATCACATTAATGAACTGCTATCTACCCTGGCCTGTCATGGCTCAGTGCGTGCCAATCGCCGTTTAACTATTCCGGAAATGAATGCACTGTTGCGGGATATGGAAGCTACTGAGCGCAGTGGCCAGTGCAACCATGGCCGTCCCACCTGGACGCTGCAGACCTTAGACGAGCTGGATAAACTTTTTCTGCGCGGGCAGTGATGTTGGGCTTACTAATATGATCGATAGCGCGGACAATCACAGCAATAAACCTTTGGTCATTTTTTTGATGGGGCCTACCGCGTCGGGTAAAACCGATCTGGCGATCGGTCTGAGTGAACAGTTACCTGTCGATATCATCAGTGTGGACTCGGCACTGGTCTACCGGGGTTTGGATATTGGCTCGGCAAAGCCTAGCGCAGCAGAGTTGGCGCAGGCGCCCCATCAGTTAATTGATATTCGCGACCCGGCAGAACCCTATTCGGTTGCTGAGTTCAGAGAAAATGCGCTGGCGGCAATAGAGCGGTCTCACGCGGCAGGCCGTATACCTTTGCTGGTGGGTGGCACAATGATGTATTTCAAAGTGTTACTCGAGGGGTTGGCCGACATGCCTGAAACGGACCTTTCTGTAAGGGCAAAAATAGAAGCGGAGGCTGCCGAGTATGGCTGGCCCTATGTTCATCAGCAGTTGGCGGAAGTTGACCCGGAAATCGCCGCTGAATTACACCCCAATCACTCCCAGCGAATCAGTCGCGCACTGGAGGTCTATCGTTCCAGTGGCAAAACCATGTCGCAATTACGAAATGAGCAGGCGCGACAGCAGTCGCAACAACAGCAGGATTTACTCAGCCGTTATCATGTCGTACAAATTGCGATCACGCCCCATGACCGTAAAGTTTTGCACGAGAGAATTGAGCGACGATTCAAGCGGATGCTCGAGAACGGGTTTATCCAAGAGGTGGAGTCATTGCGTGCCCGTGGTGATTTACACAAAGATCTCCCTGCCATTCGGGCGGTAGGCTATCGTCAGGCATGGGAGTATTTAGAGGGGGATTATGATTATACGGATTTAATTGATCGCGGTGTTGCAGCTACCCGCCAACTAGCGAAGCGACAATTGACATGGTTGAGAGGATGGAAAGGTCTGAATTGGGTCTATACAGACACAGAATCGGGCGAAAACCGTAAAAAAAGCCAGCTAATTTACGAAATTTTGAACTTTTTGCCCAATCAACCCCTATAATAGAACGACGCCGGTTATTTGAGGTGATTGCCTCTGGGTAATACTGGCTGTTTTATTTGCTTTGCTTGTTGCTGGCACTTTTTTTGCTGGCGCTGGGGCTATTTTGGCCCACCTCATCATTAAGGAGAATAACAATGTCAAAGGGGCACACGCTACAAGACCCTTACTTAAACGTTTTGCGTAAAGAGCGCATTCCAGTTTCAATCTATTTGGTTAACGGAATTAAACTGCAGGGGCAGGTTGAGTCATTCGATCAATTCGTTGTGTTACTTAAAAACACCGTGAGCCAAATGGTCTATAAACACGCTATTTCTACCGTTGTTCCATCTCGCCCTGTACGTGTGCCTATGGCCGCCCCAACAGGCGAAGACGAAGCTGAAGATTAAGTTTTCATCCGCTGTTATTTCCCACCATTTGAGGTGTGTCGTTGTTTTTTGATCGTCCCGAATCTGGTGAGTTAGCGGTATTGGTTCACGTGGATTTTTATCAGAGCAGTGAGTCTGATGATCCGCGTGAATTCGAAGAATTAGTCTTGTCTGCAGGTGGTGATCCCGTTGAGTTTATTACGGGTCGTCGCACCACGCCTGATGCCCGATATTTCGTAGGTACTGGAAAGTTAGAAGAGATTCGTGATGCGGTAGCTTTGCATTGCGCGGAACTTGTTATTTTTAACCATAACTTATCGGCCAGCCAAGAGCGTAATATAGAGCAGGCGCTCGAGTGTCGAGTGCTGGATCGCACCGGTTTAATCCTCGACATATTTGCCCAGCGGGCGCGTACTCACGAAGGCCAGTTACAGGTTGAGTTGGCTCAGTTGCGTCATGCCTCTACACGATTGATTCGTGGCTGGACTCATTTAGAGCGCCAAAAGGGTGGTATCGGCCTGCGAGGTCCCGGTGAGACCCAGCTGGAAACGGATCGTCGGTTATTACGCGAACGCATTAAATCGATTGAAAAACGTTTAGAAAAAGTGCGCAAGCAGCGCGATCAGGGCCGCCGCTCTCGCCGTCGAGCTGAGATGCCGACTGTGTCCTTGGTGGGTTATACCAACGCGGGGACGTCGACGTTATTTAATAAAATAACGAATGCTGGGGTGTATGCCGAAGATCAGCTGTTCGCCACTTTAGACCCGACCATGCGTCGTATTCAGTTGCCCTGTGTTGGCGCGGTGGTATTGGCCGATACGGTTGGTTTTATCAGTCACCTGCCTCACCGATTGGTGCAGGCTTTTCGAGCGACTCTTGAAGAAGCGGCCAATGCGGATTTATTACTGCATGTGATTGATGCCCCTGCGGAAGAACGCGCGCGTAATATACAGCAGGTTGAAGAAGTGCTGGAAGAGATTGAAGCCGCAGAGCTACCGCAACTTCGTGTTTATAATAAGATTGATTTGATAGAAGATTTTCGGCCTCGCATAGACCGAGACGATACCGGACGCCCGGTGGCTGTTTGGTTATCAGCTCAAACGGGTGCGGGTGTAGAGCTAATGTTAGAGGCTGTCGCTGAGCTATTGGGTGAGGAGCTGGTGCAAGATACACTCCGGGTATTGCCTAGTCAGGCGCGACTGCGAGCTAAATTTTATGAAATAAAAGCCGTAAAAGAAGAAAGTTACGATGATGAGGGTGTCTGTGAGTTAAAGTTAAGCCTGCCTCGAGCGGAGCTTATGAAGTTGCTCAGTGCTGAAGGTTTAAAAGAAGAAGCCTTGGCGTGGGTGATAAAAGAAGATTGGGAGCATTAGAGGTCCCTGTTTAGAGATTCTGTTGGGGGTCAGGTTGTAATTGCGTACTTGAGCCCCATTAAGTGAATTAGCATATTAATTTTTATGGAGAAACCCTATGGCCTGGAATGAACCGGGTGGTAATAACCAAGACCCTTGGGGGGGTAATCGTGGTAACGATGGCCCGCCAGATTTAGATGAGGCACTGAAAAAATTTCAAGAGAAGCTGGGCGGCCTGTTTGGCGGCGGCTCTGGCGGTTCGTCGTCAGGTTTTGGTGGCGCCATTTTTGGCATTATTTTGGTTGTGGTCGTTGTGATATATGGCCTGCTGGGAATCTATCAGGTCAACCAACAAGAGCGTGCTGTTGTTCTACGCTTGGGTGTTTACGCTGAAACCAAAGGCCCAGGCCTGCATTGGAACCCGCCACTAATCGACATTGTTAAAACGGTTAATGTGACCAAGGTTCGTTTGCACAGTTCTAAAGGACTGATGTTGACTGAGGATCTGAATATAGTTGAAGTGAATTTATCGGTTCAGTACAGCATTGCCGATGCTCAAAGTTTTGTTCTGCAAGTGCGTGATCCAGAGCGAAGCCTAATACAGGCAACCGAAAGTGCTCTGCGCCATGTGGTGGGCTCAACAGGTATGCACCAAGTGCTTACTGAAGGTCGTGAGAATATTGCGATTGAGGTGAAGGCACGAATTCAAGAATACGTGGATAGCTACGGTACTGGCGTGCACATTGAGACCGTCAACGTTGAGGATACAAATCCTCCTCGTGAGGTTCAGGCTGCATTCGATGATGTGAACAAGGCGCGAGAAGATGAAGAGCGCGTTCAAAACGAAGCGCAAACCTATTCTAACGGCATTATCCCAGAGGCTCGAGGTAAGGCGCAGCGTGTTATCGAAGAGGCAACCGCGTATCGCGAGGAGGTAATCGCTCGTGCAACCGGTGAATCGAAGCGCTTCGAGCAGCGGTTGGTTGAGTACAAAAAGGCGCCTCAGGTAACCCGCGAGCGTTTGTATTTGGATGCTGTTCAGCAGGTAATGGCCAATAGCTCCAAGATTATGATTGATGTTGAGGGCGGTAATAATATGCTGTATCTGCCATTGGATAAAATGGTGAGCCAGTCTTCGGCGGTAGTGAAGCCTATACAAGACTTATCGCCTGATGCGTTGCGTGAAATAAGCGATCGTGTGGTTGATCAGTTGCGCCGTGAGAGTGCCAATGCCAGCCGTCGCAGGGAGACTCGATAAACATGAACAATAAATCATTACCCCTGATGATCTTAGTGATCGGTGCGCTGCTATTGGCATCCAATTCGCTGTACATCATTAAAGAAACCGAGCGCGGAGTGTTGTTGAAGTTTGGTGAGTTGATTGATGCAGATTTGAAGCCTGGTTTGCACATAAAAGCCCCAATGATGCATGAAGTGCGTAAGTTTGACTCTCGCGTTTTAACCTTGGACGCTCGCCCTGAGCGTTTCCTCACGATTGAGAAGAAAGGCATGATCGTCGACTCTTTCGCGAAGTGGCGTATCAAAGATGTGAGCACCTACTATACCGCTACCAATGGTGAAGAGAATCGAGCTGAACGCTTGTTGGCGCAGCAAATCAACGAGGGCCTACGTAATCAGTTTGCCCAGCGTTCGCTGCAGGAAGTGGTTAGTGGAGAGCGCGACCAGTTGATGTCAGATCTGACAATACAGCTTAACCAGTTTATGAATACCAAGCTGGGTATTGAGGTGGTGGATGTACGAGTGAAGCGTATCGATCTGCCAGAGCAGGTAAGCCAGTCAGTGTTTGACCGCATGACGACGGAGCGTGAGCGTGAAGCCCGTGAGCATCGTTCTAAAGGTAAGGAGCAGGCGGAAAGAATTCGTGCCGACGCCGATCGCCAGCGCACGGTGATTGGGGCCGAGGCTTACCGTGACGCTGAATTACTGCGAGGTGAGGGCGATGCTAAGGCATCTTCGATCTATGCGAATGCTTACAATAAGGACCCTGAGTTTTACTCGTTTGTCCGTAGCTTGAATGCTTACAAAGAAACCTTTAAAAGCAAAGGAGACATTATGCTGGTCGATCCAGACAGTGATTTCTTCCGTTATTTCAAGGACAGCAAAGGCAAGAAATAAACTTCCCTCAAGGTGGCTCGACTTAATTGTTACCGAGCCGCCAAAAGTGGTAGAATTCGCTAACCGGATCCAAATTGGCTCCGGTTTTTTTGTGCCAATTCAGAGTGTTTTTTTATTCGGGAACAATGAAGTGTGGGAAGAGTTAGGTAAGGCATTTTGCCTAATGCTGGTGTTTGAGGGCGTAATCCCGTTCCTGTACCCCGCACGTTGGCGCAATATGGTGGTGAATTTAGCGGTTGTGAATGACCGACAGCTTCGCACCATGGGGTTTGTAAGCATGGTTTTTGGTGCTGGGCTCTTGTATTTTATTAATTGATGGCTAGGCGTTTGCGCTTAAAGGCCCTCGTTTTTAATGGTAGTTATAAATAGTTAAGGCTGGATCGACCATGACCTATGCAGACCGCTGGTTACTGCCCGATGGCGTTGAAGATATTCTTCCTGAGCGTGCTGCCCGTATTGAGGCGGTACGTCGCCGTCTGACCGATTTATATAAGCGTTGGGGTTACGAGCTAGTGATTCCTCCGCTGTTGGAATATACGGATTCATTATTGATCGGCCTTGGCCGTGATTTGGATTTGATGACTTTTAAGGTGACCGACCAGCTGTCTGGTCGCACAATGGGCATCCGAGCCGATATTACTCCTCAGATAGCCCGAATTGATGCCCACAGTTACCAGCGCAATGGTGTTTCCCGTCTCTGTTATGCGGGGCATGTGCTGCACACCAAACCTCAGCCTCCTTTGGCGACACGATCGCCGATTCAGTCGGGTGTAGAGTTGCATGGTGAGCCAGGCTTGGCTGCTGATGTGGAAGTGGTTTCATTGTTGCTGGCTTCTTTACAGGAAGTTGGGTTGGCCAGTTTGAATATTGATTTGGGCCATGTGGGTATTTATCGTGGTTTGGCCGAGGCGGCTGGACTGGACGATACTCAGGAGCAAGCATTTTTCGACCTTCTGCAAAATAAAGCGGTGACTGAAATTGCCGCGTGGGTGGAAGTGAATATTACTG
>JAUVQU010000173.1 GCA_030597965.1 Cellvibrionaceae bacterium | reverse complement strand
TTGGATGTAAGTGAAGAATCGGATTGGCTAGAGGCCGTCGACGCCGTTCAACAGCGATTTGGACGAGTGAATGTGCTGGTCAATAATGCGGGTATTTCCCCGAAGCCAAAAAATATTGAACAACTGACGGTAGCTGAATATGAACGGGTAATCCGTATCAACCAGCTGGGTACGTTTTTGGCGATCAAATCGCTTATCGAACCGATGAAGACTGCCGGTGGCGGCTCTATTATTACCTTGGCTTCCACCGCTGCGATAGATGGCGTGTCCGGTTTGTCGCCCTACTCATCAAGTAAATTCGCGGTAAGGTCGCTAACCAAAGTGGCCGCCCTGGAGTTGGCCCGTGAAGGTGTTCGAGTCAACACCATCATACCGGGGCCCATTGATACCGAAATGAATCGTGAAACGGGAGCATGGGGCTTTGATCTACGCCCTCTGTTTGCCAAATCCAATCCGATGGGACGTATGGGCAGCGCTGATGAGATAGCCTACATGGCATCCTTTCTAGCTTCAGATGCCAGCAGCTTTTGCACCGGCGGTGAGTATCCTGTCGATGGCGGGCAAGGCGCTGGCGTGTTATTCGATATGGAATAGCCGTTATTCGATGGTATCTTGCCCGCTTACAAACTGAACGCGACCTGTTCTTTTTTTGATTAGGCTTTGTAGTGGCTACAATTCACTATGCCACTACAAGGTCCAATCAAAAGCTACTGCAATGCCTAATCAAAAACCACTGCATCTCGTTTCCCGAACACCTCCACATCAAGACTCCCCGCCGCATACCCAATAAAGAAATACAGCCCGGAAAAATTATAGAGTGGCGCCTAAGAGCGTTTTCTTACGCCACAGATAATAAATTGCCGGTACCACCAGTAAGGTTAATAAGACGGCGCTGACCATGCCACCAACCATAGGGGCAGCAATACGGCTCATTACTTCCGAGCCAGCACCTGTACCGTATAAAATTGGCAACAGGCCCGCGATAATGGCGACAGCGGTCATCATTACTGGGCGCACCCTCATTCCAGCACCATTCAGCACTGCAGTAGCCAGCTTTTCTCGGGTGGGCATTACACTCTGTTCTTTACAGTCCCTCAGCATTTCCTGGTAAGCCTGGTTAAGGTAGACCAGCATAATTACGCCAATTTCAACAGCCACGCCCGCCAAGGCGATAAAGCCAACACCGACAGCGACGGAAAAGTTAAAACCTTGTATGTACATGAGCCAAATACTGCCAATCAGGGCCAGCGGTAAAGTGCCCATGATGATGCAGACTTCAACAAAATTCCGAAAATTTATAAACAGTAGGATAACGATAATCGCCAACGTGAACGGCACAACATAAGTGAGCTTTTCCTTGGCCCGCTGCATGTATTCATACTGTCCGGACCAGGCGATAGAATAGCCAGCCGGTAATTTCAAGCGTTCGGAGACGACCTGTTGGGCACGCTCGACATAGCTCCCTACATCGACACCTTCTATGTCAATAAAAGACCAGCCGTTGAGGCGTGCATTTTCACTTTTTATACCCGGCGGACCATCTTCGATAAAAATATCAGCGACTGCGCGCAATGAAATACGCTGGCCGGAAGGTGTCACTATCGGCAAGAGCAACATCTGTTCGGGTGAATTGCGGTAGTCCTGAGGGTAGCGAATATTAATGGGGTAGCGCTCCTGACCCTCCACGGATTGTGAGACATTCATGCCGCCAATAGCGGAAGCAACTACCTGCTGTATATCGGCAATATTAAGACCGTAACGTGCGGCTTTTTCACGTTGAATTTCTACCTTGATGTAACGACCACCGGCCACCCGTTCAGAGTACACAGATGCGGTTCCCTCAACGTCTTTAAGAATGACTTCCAGCTGCTTGCCTATGGCCTGAATCTGCTGTAATTCAGGCCCGGCAATTTTGATGCCCACCGGGGTCTTAATTCCCGTGGCCAGCATGTCTATACGTGTCTTAATAGGCATCACCCAGGCATTAGTAACGCCTGGAAGCTTCACCAGCGCATCCAGCTCTTTGATTAAGCCTTCCGTTGTGAGTCCCTCACGCCATTGATTGCGTGGCTTCAACTGAATGAATGTCTCGATCATGGTGAGCGGTGCCGGGTCTGTAGCTGTGTCGGCACGACCCACTTTACCAAACACTCTTTCCACTTCAGGTAAGGTATAAATCAGTTTGTCGGTCTGTTGAAGTAGCTCGCGAGCCTTGCCGATAGAAATACCTGGATAGGTAGTGGGCATATACATCAGATCGCCCTCGTCGAGCGGAGGGATAAATTCGCTGCCGATTTTATTGAGCGGCCACAGGCCTATCATTAAGACGATAAGCGCCAGTGCCAGAGTGGTTTTGGGGCGCAGCAAAACTCGTTTCAAAACAGGTAAGTAAGCTTTAGTAAGCAGACGATTGACTGGATTCTTATGCTCGGCTAACACTTTGCCTCGAATAAAATAGCCCATCAATACTGGCACGAGAGTGATTGCCAGAGCAGCGGAGGCTGCCATGGAATAAGTTTTGGTGAAGGCCAGTGGCGAAAACATACGCCCCTCCTGTGCCTCCAAAGTAAATACCGGCATGAAGCTAACCGTTATTATCAACAGGCTGAAAAATAATGCGGGCCCGACTTCTACTGCAGAATTAGTAACAATTTCCCAGCGATTCTCCTTAGTCAGTGGCGTTCTTTCCATATGCTTGTGCATATTTTCTATCATCACAATGGCCCCATCAATCATGGCTCCAATGGCAATGGCGATACCGCCGAGAGACATAATATTGGCGTTCAAGCCCTGAAGCTGCATGACAATAAAAGCTGCCAGGATACCGACAGGCAAACTGATGATGACGACTAAGGAAGAGCGCACATGGAACAGAAATATCATGCACACCAAGGCTACGACGATAAACTCTTCTACTAGTTTAAAGGCGAGATTATCCACGGCTCGCCCGATCAGGCCGCTGCGATCATAGACGGTGACTACTTCTACACCTTCCGGCAGCCCTTTCTTCAGCTGCTCAAGTTTCTCTTTAACCCCATTAATCGTCTGCTGGGCATTCTCGCCGAAGCGCATAACAATAATGCCACCGACTACTTCACCCTCACCGTTAAGTTCGGCAATACCTCGACGCATCTGTGGACCAATACCAATGTCAGCCACGTCTTTTAGCAGTAAAGGTGTCCCATTTTGATTAACGCCCAAGGGAATATTACCCAGGTCTGTAACGTTCTTGATGTAGCCGCTGACGCGAACCATGTATTCAGCTTCAGCCATCTCAACCACCGACGCACCTATTTCCTGATTGCCGCGCTTGATTGCCGTCTGAATCATCGCAAGAGGTATACCGAATGCACGCAGTTTGTCTGGGTCGACGCTGACCTGATACTGTTTGATCATGCCGCCAATGGACGAAACTTCAGCAACACCAGGAACGGTTTGCAGCTCGTATTTGAGAAACCAGTCCTGCAGACTACGAAGCTGACTAATGTCATGCTGTCCGGTTTTATCTGTCAATGCGTAGAGGTATACCCAGCCAACGCCAGTAGCATCAGGACCAAGCTGTGGTTTTACCCCCGCCGGCAAGTCGGCCGCTACCTGACTCAGATATTCCAATACACGCGAGCGGGCCCAGTAGAGGTCTGTGTCATCATCGAAAATAACGTATACATAAGAGTCGCCAAAGAAGGTATAACCGCGAACAGTGACAGCCCCAGGTACAGACAACATGGCAGTGGTCAGTGGATAGGTTATTTGGTCTTCAACCACCTGCGGGGCCTGGCCAGCGTAGCTCGTCTTGATGATGACCTGTACATCGGACAAATCGGGCAGAGCATCTACAGGTGTATTTTTTACAGAGAAGAGGCCTAGCCCCACGATCATAACCATCGCCAGTAACACGAAGAGACGATTTCTGACCGACCAGCGAATGATAGATTCAATCATGGGTTAGGCTCCTTTTGAGCTATACCCTGAATAGCACTAATTAGAAACTCCCCGTTTTTCAGGCTGAAAGTAAATTGAACCCTCATGCCCTTGCTTAGTTCGGACATCTCCACCGATGGATCTACAACAAAATTGACGGTAGCCGCTGGACTCCCCCATTTCTCTATGGCATCACGACTAATATTGACCATCCGCTGCGCCACCATAAGGCTGTTAATAACACCCTCAACGGTGGCGCTATCAGGTACGGCGTGGTCGCCATCATCAATGGCGGTGATCTCATAATTACCGCCAGTAGTTTTATTCACTTCTATTCGCAGTCTGGCTCCTACCTTCAGCGAATTAATATCCACTTCTGGAGCCACGACAAAATCCATGGTCATTGGGGGCCAATCCCACAAGGGAATAGCATTGTGCCGAACATTAACCATGCGGTGTTGCGGTGTCACACTATTGATTTCAGCCTCGACCCAGACCAATTTTTCTGTATTAACGGCCGCATCGGCGTCGTGATTTAAACGCTTAAAATCGGATGTTTTATTTGACTCGGAGTCGAGTAAAAACTGTGCTGAAGTGACCACCAGATCACCTTTTTCCAGGCCGAATAAAATTTCAGCAAAGTCTCCACTGGTTCGGCCTAAACCAATCTCGACGGATTTATAGCGACCCTCACCCAGCGCCATTACCACACGATCCATGGAGCCAGTACGCACTACAGCGGCTTTGGGGACCAGCAGAGCTTTATCGCCCTGTGTATGAATGGTTACCTGGGTAAACATGTTGGGCTTCAATTCTCGGCCATCATTATCAAATCGCAACCGGACTTTAACGGTACGAGTTTTCACATCCAGCGAGGGGTAAACGTAATCAACGCGTCCCTGCCAAATTCTTCCAGGTAAAAAGTCGAGCGTCATAGTGACCAACAAACCCTTAGTAACGGATGCGGCCTGGCTTTCAAAAACTTCAGCTTCCACCCATACCTGATCCAGTGATCCAATCGACATCAAGGTAGTACCTGGCTTAACGTAGAATCCCTGGCGGATATTCAAAGTATTAAGTACGCCAGTTTGAGGTGAGTAGAATGTGACATTTTGTTTAACCGTGCGGGTTTTCTTGATTTCATTTATCACGCGATCCGGTAGTTGCAGTGCCGTTAAACGATCTACCGATGCACGAATCAGGCGCTTATTGTTACGCCCCAAGGCCAGCACTAATTCTTCCTGGGCATTCACCAGCGCTGGTGAATATATTTCATAGAG
>JAUVQU010000199.1 GCA_030597965.1 Cellvibrionaceae bacterium | reverse complement strand
TGCGGAGAAGAGATTTCGCCTGAACGCTTAGCCGTTCGACCAGAAAGTGTTATGTGTGTGCCGTGTAAGGAAAAGGCTGACAACCAAAATAATTGACCCGCTGAACAGGTCATTGTTTTATTTCACGGGCCTCTAACGCTTCCCAGGGAACCAGCGGATGCATCACCTCACTCGAAAATTTATCGGCGTGATCGTTAAAGCCCATAAGCTCTTCTTAAAATAGCATTAGCTCTGCAGCAAACCTTCCGCAATAATCACCTTGCGCACTTCAGTAGTACCCGCACCAATTTCCATTAGCTTAGTAGAGCGGAATAAGCGGTTCACTTCAGTTTCCCAGATATAACCACTGCCACCGTGAATCTGCACGGCGTTATCCAAAATGATGTTGGTGTTATTGGCGGCGAACATAACAGCGGCGGCGGTTTGCATGTGAATCTCACCGCGACCACCTTCCCCATGCTCTACGCTATCGGTCAGTGATAGCACGCGGTAGCTATAGCTACGTATAGCCTCGACCAGCATGTACATTTCTGCGAGGCGCGACTGCACCATCTGGAAGCTACTTATTGGCTGGTCAAACTGTTTGCGCGTCTGGGAATACTCAACGGAAATTTCCAGAGCCCGCTCACAGATACCCAGCAACATTGGGGTCAGAATAGCGCGTTCAAAATCGAGTCCGCTCATAACGACTTTATGGCCCATGTTGACTTCACCGACTACATTCTCGGCAGGTACCCGGCAATTATCGAACACCAGCTCAGCCGTCTGGCTGCCACGGTAACCCATCTTGGTCAGCTTTTGCGCGACATTAAAACCAGGGAAATCTTTCTCTACAACAAACGCAGTAATACCTTTAGCGCCACGACTCACATCGGTTTTGGCATAAACCAACAGCACATCGGCGACAGGGCCATTGGTAATAAACATCTTGGTTCCGTTAAGAAGGAAGTCGTCGCCATCACGTGTGGCTGTGGTGCGCATGGAACCGAGCGCATCGGAACCAGAACCCGGCTCCGTCAGCGCCAGTGCACCTATAGAAGATCCATCACACAAGCGAGGCAAGTATTTATTACGAATAAACTCGCTGGCATTGCGATAGAGGTTATTCATCATGATGTTGTCGTGCACCACCCAGCTCAACGCAAAGGCGTGATTCCAACGGGCAAAACCCTGAGCAATGGCTCCGGCACTCATCATATCCAGACCCGCACCACCGTACTGCTCAGGCACGGTAATACCCAACAGGCCCAGTTCACCCAACTGAGGAAACACCTCTTCCGGCCACCACTCTTCATCGTCCATTTTTGGGGCTAACGGGAAGAGTACTTCACGGCCAAATTTATCGGCCAGATCTAATAGTTGTTGCTGATCATCGGTTAGACCACCATGTTCGTTTAGTGCCATTTTCCACCTATTTATTAATAATCTTAAACACTGTAGGAGCCTGCCCTGCAGGCGAATATTTTGGTTGGTTTTTGGTTCGCCTGCAGGGCAGGCTCCCACACACACCTCATTTCACCTTCAGTGTCTCTCCTCATGAGCGGTCATCACCGCTCAATCCCTACGGTTATCAGAAACCGACACCATTGTTAGTCAGCCATACAATAAGCCAGCTAACAAAAACGTACAAACTTATGAGCCAAACTCAACAAATCAATAAAATGCCGTATTTATCACCTCGACACAGTGATATAAAGACACCCATATTGAGTGCGACTCAATAAAGCCATAAAGTAGCAGTAACTTTTAGCCGTAAAGAGGAATCAGCAGTGAGCGAACAACCTTTGAAAGTCGAACTGGATGAGCGTGGCGTACTGCGTATTACGCTAAACCGACCCGACATTCACAACGCCTTTGATGATCACCAAATCCAGCGCATCATTACCGCGCTAGATGACGCGGCCAGCAATGATAAGGTTCGCGTGGTTATTTTTGGCAGTGAAGGCAAAAGCTTTTCCGCCGGGGGTGATTTGAACTACATGCGTCGCATGGGGGACTTCACCTACGAAGAAAACAAAGCCGACGCCGGTCAACTGGCTCGCATGATGAAAACGCTGAACTTCCTACCCAAGCCAACCATTGCCCGTGTACAGGGAGCAGCATTTGGTGGCGCCGTCGGTGTTGCCAGTTGTTGCGACATTGCCATTGGCACCCCAAGAGCAAAATTCTGCTTGAGCGAAGCTAAAGTCGGCATGGCACCCGCAACCATTGCACCCTATGTCGTTCGCGCCATTGGCGAGCGAGCTTCTCGCCGCTTCTTTGCCACCGCCGAAGTCATTACCGCGGAGAAAGCACACCAACTCGGTTTGCTAAGTGAACTGGTTGCCGAAGAGGATTTGGACAGCACTATCGACGATATCGTCGACGCCCTATTAAGTAACGCCCCTAATGCAGTTGGCCTGGCAAAATCTATTGTCTTTGATGTGCTCGAAACCTCTGAAGTAACCGACAAAATTATTGCCGGGACGGTGGATTTTATTGCCAGAATTCGCCACACCGATGAAGCTCGTGAAGGACTCAGCGCATTTTTAGAAAAACGTAAACCAAACTGGACTGAAAAATAACGCGGGGATTATTTCACCGCAACAAATGATTATTTGATAATTCTTATATTTTTTTATTGAGAAGCAAAATGACACAGAAAGACAAAATCTATATCGCTAACGCACAGGGCTTCTGGGGCGACAGCCCTTTAGCGCCAATGCGCCTGATCAACGAAGGTAAAGTCGACTACCTGACTTTCGATTACCTCGCCGAGATCACCATGAGCATCATGCAAAAACAGCGCATGAAAAATCCTGACCTTGGCTACGCCACTGATTTTGTAAAACTGATGGGTAAGATCGTGCCTACCTGCAAAGAAAAAGGCATCAAGATCATTGCTAACGCCGGTGGTGTAAACCCAAAAGGCTGTTTAGAAGCGATTCGTGCTGCGCTGAAAGATTCCGGTGTTGAAGGTGTAAAAATTGGCATTGTTGAAGGTGATGACATTCTTCCAGACTTGTCCGATTTAATCGCAAAAGGTGAGGAGTTTGCCAACCTGGAAAGCGGTGACAAGATCGCCAATATTCAAGACAAGATCACCAGCGCCAACGTCTACATTGGTGCCGGGCCTATTGTAGAAGCACTTAAACAAGGTGCTGATATTGTCGTGACCGGCCGCGCCAGTGATCCATCCGTTGTATTAGCCCCACTCATTTATGAGTTCGGCTGGTCAATGGACGATTACGACAAGATGGCGGCAGGCACCATCATGGGTCACATTATTGAGTGTGGACCACAGTGTACCGGCGGTAACTTTACCGACTGGAAACAAGTACCCGACATGGCCAACATTGGTTACCCGGTAATTGAAGCCAACCCTGACGGTAGCTTTGTTGTGACTAAACACGAAGGTACCGGCGGTCTGATCAACATTGATACGGTAACCGCACAGCTACTTTATGAGCTGGGTGAGCCTACTCGCTACCTCAGCCCGGATTGCACCGCCGACTTTACCAGTATTGAAATCGCACAGGATGGTGAAAACCGTGTGGCTATTTCCGGCATTAAAGGCGGCGAAGCGACCCCAACCTATAAAGTGTCTATGTCCTACGCCAAGGGTCACAAAATTTTGACCACACTGGCTATTACTGGCCCAGATGCGATTGAAAAAGCCCATGTGGTTTCTGATATGGTCTTCAAGCGGATGTCCATGCACGGCATTGAGATTCCAGAAGAAGATCGTTTCCTTGAACTGTTTGGCACTAACGTTTTGTACAAAGGCCTTGTAGACAGTAACGAGCAGCCGCACGAAATTCTGATGCGCCTTGGCGCTTTTGGTGATGATCCTAGAAAGCTCAACGTCATGGGAGCTGAGATTGCACCTGTATTGACGTCTGGCCCTCCAGGCATCACTGGTTTTGCCGGTGGCCGTGCACGCGCCACTGAGATTGTGGGTTACTGGCCCGCACTGATCGACAAAAACAACGTACATACTTCCGTTACCGTAGAAGACGCATAAGGAGCATCGCATGGCTATTGTAGAACTCAGAGAAATCGCTATGGCGCGCTCCGGCGACAAAGGCGACGGCACTAATATTGGCGTAACGGCACGCAGTCACGCACTCTATGAATTCCTTGCTGACAAACTGACCGCCGCGGTAGTTAAAGAGCAATTCAAAGAAATATGTAAAGGTGATATCACCCGTCATGAACTACCCAAACTACGCTCATTGAACTTTCTTCTGGAAAATTCACTGGCCGGTGGCGGCACAGAAACCTTGATCATGGATGCGCAAGGCAAGGCGCACGGCCCAGGTCTGCTGCACATGAAGATCGACGTGCCGGATAATTTACTGCCTTAATTACGCCGGGTACCGGCATCAATTCTGATTCCGGTACCTTTATAATAGCGATACTATTTATAACGAAACAATTTATAACAAAACCATCAAAACCATTAAGCAGACAGACCCACCATGACACCATTGAGCGGTTTAGACACCAGTCAACAACCCGTATCACTGCTGCGATTGTATTCTATCGCCAAGCAACAACTTCGAAGAATACTATTACCTGAACAGGGAGATCCGCGTGTTATAGAAGCCTGTAACGCTCTAGTCGAACACGGCCTGGTGACACCACTGGTGTTAAGGCG
>JAUVQU010000258.1 GCA_030597965.1 Cellvibrionaceae bacterium | reverse complement strand
GTTGTCTTGCCTTCACCATTACGGCCCAGCAATCCAATTTTGTCGCCTTTGCGCAGGGTGAAGTTGACGTCCTGGAGGAGATCACGGGAGCCAAATTGCAAAGACAGATTATCCAGGCGTAAAAGAGGCATGGGAACGGTTTAATGTAGGTGGCTGGGGAGGGACTAAGGCGCAGCGCCATATTACAGCATTTGCCTGTTTCACGGCGGGTTTTTCATGGGCTTCAGAAAGCTTAGTTCGCTGAAAAATAGATATCGCCGTAATAAGTCAGAGCAGTTCCAGCCGTGTCGTCGGTATCAGTCATGATGGCGATGGCATTGATATACCGGATGTCGCTACCAAATGCTCGTTTCAGATCTTTGTACACATTCCGTTTTTCTGAAAACCAGGTTTTGGTTGGTGAATCGTTGGAGCGCACTGAGAGCATCATAGCGCTCTTGCCCCCATACGGGTTTTTCCACAGTTCGTTAACAGACAACTGGTTGGTCCAGACGTAATTCAGAGCCCTTGTTCTCCAGGGGAGGTATCCACCGTCTACCACTACGTAGAGTCTGGCGGCAAAATCGTCACCGTCACGCAGCTTTTCATGTCTGTTTGACAGGCTGTGATCGACACGCCAGCACCAGTTCAGTAGTGGTGTTTTATACAGATCAATTTTTTGTTTGTAAATGAGTCCCGACGCAGCTCCCTGACTATAGGCGCGTAATACCCTGGTAGCATCAAGGTCAAAGAAGTCGTAGCGGGTTTGTTTAGAAAACTTGATGGGCTTCCAATTACTTAAACTTCCATCGCTGAAATTACCTACCACGATGCTTTTGGAATCAGAAGGGGCGCTGCAGGCGTGTAGTGGTCCAGAGAACAACGATAGATTGATGAGGATCACCGCGATCGACGAATGAAGAGCTCTAGACCAAAGAGGAGTGAGTTTCTGGGTGCGCACGTCATTCAGGGGCAAGTAATGGCTCATCATTGAAAACTACAGTTCAGCAATATCGTGTGATATTTAACCTGGCCATTAGCTTACTCCATATATTGAGAGAGAAGTTTGAGGCCGCCAGAGTTCCACAACAAACCTGTACTTTATAGTAGGCCTGATTAAGCGGAATCTGGTCTGGGACGAAAGCCTGCTGCTTTTGCAGAGTAGACATAGATTCAAGGGGAACGCTATATGGCGAGTGTTTACAATTGGTTTTTTTACTATAGAATGAATTCGAGCCCGAAGTACGGCTTGCCCTATGGCCGCAATAAAGAAATCAAACAAAGTTGATCCTTGCCCGTTCGTCATAAGGCAGTTCCGCATTTCCTGGCTAAACCGCCGATTAAAAGGTGAATATAAACGTTACACAGGTTTTAGATATGGCTAATACAACTGGTACAGTTAAGTGGTTTAACGCTGATAAGGGCTATGGTTTTATCGAGCAGGAGAATGGCCCCGATGTGTTTGTCCACTTCCGTTCAATTGTTGGCGAAGGTTACAAAACATTGAATGAAGGCCAACAAGTTCAGTTCGAAGTGACGCAAGGACAAAAAGGCCCCCAGGCAGAAAACGTAAGGCCTGTTTAAGCGCTTAACTGTATGCCTGAGTTGCCTGGTGTCCCAGGGCGGAGGTAGCTCAATATTTGTCGGGGTTTGTAAAGTCGGTAACCTTCGACGTTGCTATTTGTGGGACTGCTCGAATCGATAGCCCGGCTAGATTATTTGTCTAAGCTGTTTGACTAGATTGCTTAGCTAGATAACTAGCCAAAATGAGATAGTCTTTCACGCGCGGGCTTTTTTTGCGCCAAACAAGCCCGATTTCCCTCTGTATGTTTTTTGCTGCAAAATCCGCAGTAGCAATGCCCCCCACACTTGACGTTATTCCGGCATCCAGGGCCATCTTGGGTAATAACGTGATGCCAATGCCATTTGCCACCATAGGCACGATGGTGTGCAGGCTCGTTGCTTCAAATGTCAATGAGATCTGGCTGTCAGACAGTTGGCAGGCCTCTAGAATGTGCGTCCTTAGACAATGGCCCTGTTCTAGTAAGAGAAACTCTTGATCTTCCAGGTCTCGCGGCGTTATTTTTTTCCGACGACCAATTCGATGGTTTTCTGGGTAGGCCAGCAAGAAGGGGTCGTAAAACAAGTGATGGGTATAGCTATTTCCCACCGGGTAAGGCAGCGCAAGTAGAATTAAATCCAGTTCACCCTGATGTAAGAGATTGATGAGATTTTCGGATAAATCTTCGCGAATTAATAACTGTAGTTTCGGATAATCCTTTCGAATTCTGGCCAGCGCTCCCGGTAACAAAAAAGGCGCTATCGTGGGTATAGCACCGAGTCTTATCCTGTTTGACAGCACTTCAGCCGCGCTTGCGGCCTCTTCACTCAAGGCCTGTATTTCAGTCAGTACGCTGATGGCACGGGCAACAACCTTTTCACCAGCTGCGGTAAGAAATACGTTTTTGTGCCCTCGTTCAAGCAATGTCGAGCCTAGAGTTAGTTCCAGCTCCTGAATTCCCGAACTGAGTGTCGATTGAGTGACGAAGCAGCTTTGCGCTGCTTTACCAAAATGTCGCTTCTCGGCGACCGCACAGAGGTATTTCAGTTGTTTGAGGGT
>JAUVQU010000130.1 GCA_030597965.1 Cellvibrionaceae bacterium | reverse complement strand
GACGGCGGCGGGCAAAAAAAGCAGGCTGAGGTGCTGAATTAAACCTGCGCTGGTTTTACGGAGGCTGTCGGAGGCGCTGCCTTTGATATGCAGGCCGACCCATAGCAGCAGCATGCCAACCACGGCCCCGGGCACGGGCAGTCCCAAAATAGCGGCTAGTGCCTCTCCTGTGAGTTGAAACAACAGCAGAATAATTAAGCCTTGCAGCATGGTTGGTGCAGCCTTTTATCGTGCGTCTTTGGGGCCTGAGCGGAACATTTGCCAGAGGCCGAAAGCGATCAGGCCAATAAAGGCGACGGCGGTCCAGCCGGGGATGCTTAATCCCAAAAATGAAGCAACCACTTTGGCGCAGTTGCCATCACCTTGTAATAGCAGTTCAAAGGCTTCGGCCAGCGGGAAGTTTTCAAACATAAAGCCCAGTGGCGGGCCGCAAGCGGGTGCCAGGTCTTCGGGCAGGCTTTGCAGCCATGTGTGCCGTAACGCGAAGCCAAGCCCAGCGCCGGCAAAAGCAATACAGAAAGCAGCGTAGATTTTTCGGCCGATATTCAATGGATGGTGGATAGCGGCGACCAACGCAGTGAGGCCAGCGGCGATCACAAAGATGCGTTGGGTTATACACAGCGGGCAGGGAGCCAGGTCGAAAGCGTACTGCATCACCAGTGCGGCCAGTATCAAGCTTAAGCAGCCGACGGCAATTAAAAGGTTGGTTTGTCGAATGGAAAGTGTCATGTCGCACCCTTTTCGTTGGCGCTAATGAGCGCCCATAAAAAACCGCGACGGGCAGAAACCGGTCGCGGTTTTTAGTTAATTGATGGCGATTACTCGTCTTCGCAAGCGGCTAGGTAGCCGTCAGAGTCCAATGCGTTTTCCAGTTCGGACAAATCAGATGGCTTCACTTTAAAGAACCAGCCATCATCGTAAGGCGATTCGTTGATGGTTTCCGGTGCATCTTCCAGTGCTCCGTTCACAGAAATAACTTCGCCTGATACGGGCGAGTAGATGTCTGAAGCGGCTTTAACAGATTCTACAACACCAGCTTCTTCACCTGCGCTAACACTACTGCCTACGTCTGGGCATTCAACGTAAACCACATCACCCAGGCTGTCCTGAGCGTGATCGGTAATGCCGATGGTGACGGTGCCGTCTTCTTCAACACGAGCCCACTCGTGGCTGGTTAGGTATTTTAATTCGCTGCGTAATTCGCTCATGCTGATGTCCTTTATTCTTTACCTCAAACCGAGCTGGCGGCTTGAGTGAGTGTTGTTTGTAACTTGCTGGTCAGAATAGGTGCACAGTGTAAGGGGTTATTGGTTCGCTGCAAAGCCACAAGTTCCCTTTTTAGGTGCGGGTTTGAATGCAGGCTATAGCTGTGATTCACCCATACGTACAAAACTGGGTTTGACCACTTTAACGTCCACCCGTTTATTGCGTATTTCTACCTGTGCCGTTGCACCAACAGTATTGGGTACGCGCGCCAGGGCTATGGAATAGCCAAGCGTCGGAGAAAAAGTGCCGCTGGTGATTTCGCCGGGCTCATCAGTGCCCTCTACAATGACTTTTTGATGGGAGCGCAATACGCCCTTTGCCTCCATAACCAGCCCGACCAGTTTTTGCTGATCGCCAGTTGCCTTTTGCTCGGCAATGGCCTGGCGGCCAATAAAGTCACGATCAGCCGGTTCCCATGCAATGGTCCAGCCCATATTGGCCGCCAGTGGTGAAACCGTTTCATCCATATCGTTGCCGTAAAGATTCATGCCTGCTTCTAGGCGCAGGGTGTCGCGCGCAGCCAAACCGCAGGGCGTCACGCCGTTTTGATTGAGCGCCAGCCAAAACTCACCGGCTTCGGCGGCGGGCAGCATGATTTCCAGGCCGTCTTCACCGGTATAACCGGTGCGGGCAATGAACCAATCGCCTACGGTCTGCCCCTGAAATACCTTAACGGCTTGAGCCGCAGCGGCTTGTTCCTCGTTCATGGCGGTTTGCGCCTTGGCGATAGCATTGGGGCCTTGCACGGCAATGATTGCCAGCTCCGGTTGTTCAGTGATGGTTATATCAAAGCTTTTGGCTTGTTGGCCCATCCACGCCAGATCTTTTTCACGCGTAGCGCAGTTCACCACGGTGCGAAACCATCCGTCCATGTTGTACACAATGAGATCGTCAATCACGCCGCCAGCTTCGTTCAGCATGCCACTGTAGAGCGCTTTACCACTGATAGAAGTGATGCGCGTTACATCGTTGGCCAGTAGTCGACGCAAGTAAGCTTCGGCGTCAGGGCCGGTAATATCGACTATGGTCATATGAGAGACATCAAACATTCCCGCGTCGGCACGCACTTGCTTGTGTTCTTCTATTTGCGATCCGTAGTTGACAGGCATATCCCAACCGCCAAAGTCGACGATCTTGCCGTTCATGGCCTGGTGTTGAGCAAAGAGGGGGGTTTTGTGTCCCATGATGAATCCTGAGGCAGAATGTGTGAAGGTATCGAGGCGCACATAGTATCGATTTTTATGGGCGCAATAAATGACTATTTAGTCCATTATGGCGAATTGGGGAAGGCATAAAAACTTGGGCGGTCATTGAGAAAATGGCGTCTCCCGGTGTCAAAGTGGCAGTAATACAGCGAGTGCAGTTCTGCAGGCTGAAAAGAATAAATTAAGGAAGCGTTATGGGCCGTTTAATCAAATGGGTATTGGTTGTTTTGTTTGTTGCAGTGCTCTGCTTAACGGCGGCGGCGGTGTATTTGACGCAGGTTTTGGATCCTAATGATTTTAAGTCGGATATTGAGGCCCTCGCGGAGAAACAGGGGGTGCCTTTACGCCTTAATGGCGATGTGAGCTGGAAGTTTTTCCCCCAATTGGCGTTGGAGCTACAGAGCGTTGAGCTGGCGACAGGCAGCGTTTCACTCGCCAGTATTGATGAGTTGGCGGCTGCGGTGGATATCGGGCCACTGCTAGAAGGGCGTATAGCTATTGAGGGCGTATTGCTTAGAGGTGTTCGTATCCATGCGGTAGTCGATGAGAGTGGGCGGGCGAATTGGGATTTTGAGGCGCCGGCAGATACAACTGTGCCGAAAAGTGCGGTGGAACAGGTCGCCGAAGCTACGACTCCCGTTGCTGACTCAGAAGCAGAATTCTCTAGCGGGCTGGCGCTAGCGATTCAGCGCTTGGTGATAGAGCAGGCCAGTGTGCACTTTGAAGATCGCCAGACAGAAACAAACATACAGCTAGAAAGTTGGGATCTTACGGCCAGTAATATCAATTTAATCAATGAGTCGATGGCGTTACAAACCAGCGCAAGTCTTCAGCTTGATGGCATGCCTCCCCTCAATGTGAGCCTGTCTGGCGACGCCTCGTTTGATGGCGACACCCAGCAACTACAACTGCCTAACCTATTGGCGCAGGTCACTACGCATGGCGTATCAAAGCCGATGAAAGTATCGGTTCAGGGTGACGTTGATGTCGGTCATTTGGCGCCTAGCCTTCAGGTGGCTTTGTCGTCCGTAAATCTGGCTGATTGGCTGGATGCCCTGGACGTAGACTTACCCCCGATGGCGGCCAAAGATGCGCTGCAGACGTTTGCAGTGCAGGGCAATGTGAAGGGCAGTGATGGGGCGCTGCAAGTCGACAACCTCAAACTCGTGTTGGATAAGACGCATTTCAGTGGTAGTGCATCTATGACTCAAGCGGGGGCGCTCTCCTTGTCACTGAAAGGCAATAGTCTGGACGTTGATCGTTACTTGTCGCCGGCTGACCCTGTGACCGAAAAGGCACCTGTGTCCGAAAAGACATCTGTAGCTAATAAGGCTGAATCAAAAGAAACGAAAGCCCCTTCTCAATTACTGTCGAGTGACCCACTGCCCCTGGATTCTCTGCGCGATCTGGATGCATCCGTACAATTAAGCCTGCAGCAACTTACTGCGAGTGGCTTGACGATGGAAAATGCGGTGCTGTCGTTCACAACGAAACAAGGCAGAGCGCAGCTTAAAAAACTATCTGCAGATTTTTATGAAGGGACCCTGTCCTTGACTGGCGCGTTGAATGTGCGTCCGAATAAACCCGTGTTGACGTTTAAAGGTGGCGTTAAAGGGTTGGCGCTTGAGCCATTAATGAAAGATTTGAAGCAAGAGGCTTCAGTGTTAGGGCGTGCGAGTATAAATATTGAGGGCAATACGCGCGGCAATAACCTGCGTGCTTGGCAGCAGTATGCCGTGGCCAAGGCTTCACTCATAGCTTCGTCGTTGACGGTGAAGGATCTAGATGTAGAAAAGAGCGTTTGTGAAGTGGCCGCTCAGATTAAGGGCGCTGCATTGCCCGAGCAGGAATGGAAGGGTGAGACGCAATTGGAAGATGTTGCCGCCAACTTGTCATTGAAAGGAACACAGCTGAAAATCGAGTCCATTAAAGCAGGACTGGAATATTTACAGCTAACAGGGAAGGGAAGCAGCGATTACATTTCTGGTGACTTTGATGTCATTGCCGATGTGCTCTTGTCAGGCCAGGCTGATGCCGGGCGCGCTTGTCAGTTAAGTGATCGGTGGCGTAACAAAGCTTTACCTCTGCGCTGTAAAGGTAACATCGATACACTGGGCGCCCGCACCTGTGGCCCGGACAAAGATCGATTGGGAGATTTATTAAAAGACGAGGCGAAGTCTCGTGCAAAAGATAAATTACAAGAAAAAATTGAAAAAAAACTGGGTACTGATTTAGGCAGTGAATTGCTGAAGGGCTGGTTTGGACGCTAAACAGCAGAATTAATTATGGGAGCAAATACGCTAAATATGGGGTGGACGCCTTGAGTCAGGTTTCAAATTTTGCCCCTAAAGTACTGCATTGGTTTGATCGGCACGGCCGTAGCCACCTGCCTTGGCAGCAGGATGTGAACCCCTATCGGGTATGGATTTCAGAGATCATGCTGCAGCAGACGCAAGTAGCCACTGTCATTGGCTACTTCGAGCGCTTTATGGCGCGGTTTCCCAGGGTGGAGAGCTTGGCCTCTGCGCCGATTGATGAGGTGCTGCACCTCTGGACTGGCTTGGGTTATTACGCTCGCGCCCGCAATTTACATCGCTGTGCTCAGCAAGTGGTTGAACAGTGTGGGGGTGAGTTCCCCGCGACGGTTGAAGCGCTCGCAGAGCTGCCTGGTATTGGTCGCTCTACCGCTGGCGCGATTGTGAGCTTGTCTCAAGGCGGTCGTGCCGCGATCCTGGATGGCAACGTAAAGCGCGTATTAACGCGAGTTTATACTGTGGAGGGCTGGCCAGGGCAGACCAAAGTGCAGCATCAGCTTTGGCGTATTGCCGAGCAATTAACCCCGCAAGCGCGCTGCGCAGACTACACACAGGTGATGATGGATCTTGGTGCTACCTTATGTACTCGCACTAAACCCCGCTGTGGAGAGTGCCCCCTGCAAGACGATTGCCTAGCTCATGCACAGGGGCGAGAAACAGAATTCCCGCATTCAAAACCGAAAAAAGAGAAACCCGTTAAATCAACGCAGCTACTCATGTTGCGCAATCCAGCAGGAGAGCTGTGGCTGCAACAGCGCCCGGCTTCGGGTATTTGGGGTGGTTTGTGGAGTTTTCCGGAGTTGCCATTGGGTGAGGATGCTAACAATGCGTTGGTCGATGGTTTGCTCGGGCAGTCTATACAAGGGCAAATACAAGAACGCTGGGACAGCTTTCGTCATACGTTCAGTCATTATCATTTGGATATTTCACCGGTGTTGATTGATGTGCAGAAAATGCCCAGTCAGATTGGTGAATCGCAAAGCTGCTGGTATAACGTGGCATCGCCGCCCAGCGTAGGATTGGCTGCGCCGGTAAAGGCGTTACTTGAGCAGTTAAAACAGCAGCAACCACTGAACATCATATAAACTGGAAATGGTATAAAGGATTTTTAGCATGGCACGTATGGTTTTTTGTCGTAAATATCAAAAAGAAATGGAAGGCCTGGCTATGCCTCCCCAGCCAGGGGCAAGGGGTCAGGAATTGTTTGAGACAGTTTCTAAGCAAGCGTGGGGTGAATGGTTAAACCATCAGACCATGCTGATCAATGAGAAACATCTCAACATGATGGACATGACGGCACGCACTTATCTGAAAGAGCAAATGGAAAAGTTTTTTGCAGGGGATGAGTATGACCCTGCCGATGGTTATGTGCCGCCAAGCGATTAAGGATAGTGCCGTCTGGCGAGTAAGAATCTGCCTCTTAAATTCCCCCAAGAAAAAGCTTTGTCGGGGTGTTGACTCAAGAACCCCGAACGGGTTTAATACGCGCCTCCTTGAGACGGCCTCTGAGCTGCCCCAAAGAAATTGCCCAGATAGCTCAGTCGGTAGAGCAGGGGATTGAAAATCCCCGTGTCCGTGGTTCGATTCCGCGTCTGGGCACCATAACTCCTTGATTTTATTGGTTATTTTTAATTCTAGACCAGTAAATTCCCATGACACAGTCATAACACACTATTTGCCTTCTTCCTTAAGAAGGTAATATAGTTGTGCTCATGAATAAGACAATTTCTTTACTGCCCAACAAAGTAACTATCTACAGGCGTGAAAACAGCAGTAGATGGCAGGCGCGTGTCAAATTAAAGACTGGTG
>JAUVQU010000181.1 GCA_030597965.1 Cellvibrionaceae bacterium | reverse complement strand
TTTATCGTTTGCAGGACAAATCCTTACAAATGGGGAGTTGCTTGTGTAGGAGCTCCCTTAAGAGGGCCTACTTTTGGTGCCCTGCACACCCCAGGGTGCCCTCTCTTGTTGCTACGCAAGAATTCACCTTGAGTGAACCATTCACCAGCAGGGCTGGCTCCTACAAAAGAGGGCTGCTGGTGTAGGAGCTTGCCTTGCAAGCGAAGGGTATGGCAGGGTGTAACAACATATCGCCAGCACACCCCAGGGTGCCCTCTCTTTCTGTTGGGCAGACATTCACCTTGGGGCTGGCTCCTACAGGTCAAAAGTATGGGGAAAGGTTCAGTAGCTCAACTGCACGCCGGTGATCAAACCATTATCGACCTTTATCTGGATGCTATTTGGGTAGAAAAAGGCCTGAGTGATAGCACCCTGGATTCCTATCGTCGAGATTTGATGGCATTCGCGCAGTGGGGGTTCTCGCAGGCCTTAACGCTATTGGCTATGAGTGACGCTGATATCGGGCGATACTTGGCGTATCGTATTCAGAAGAATATTTCGGCACGCTCAACGGCACGTTTTCTTTCTTGTGTGCGTGGCTTTTATACCTATCAAGTGCGTGAAAATCGTATACCCATAAACCCAACGGCATTAATTGAAAGCCCTAAGCAGGGGCGGCCATTACCTAAAACATTAAGCGAACAGGAAGTGATTCGTTTATTGGATGCGCCGGACACCGAGGACGTGATTGGGCTGCGCGATCGCACCATGCTGGAAGTACTCTACGCCTGTGGTCTGCGCGTCAGTGAGTTGGTTGGCTTGACCTTACCTCAAGTGAATCTTCGGCAGGGGTTGGTTCGTGTGATGGGCAAGGGTGGAAAGGAGCGTTTAGTGCCACTCGGTGATGAGGCGATTAATTGGCTGATCCGCTACGTGAAAGAGTCTCGGCCATTGTTGTTAAAAGACACGAGTGAAGTTGTATTCCCCAGTACGCGCGGTCGACAGATGACGCGCCAAACCTTTTGGTATCGAATAAAGCACTGGGCGCAGGTGGCATGTATTGACTCTGAGCTGTCACCCCATACACTGCGTCATGCATTTGCGACGCATCTGGTGAACCACGGTGCCGATTTACGTGTCGTACAGTTGTTGTTGGGGCACAGTGATTTATCGACCACGCAGATATATACCCACGTGGCAGATGCTCGAATGAAAAATTTACATATGGAACATCATCCTCGAGGATGATGATTAGATGATTAATAGAGGCGAGGGAACTCGCCTCGTTTGTGCCACTCCAAAGTTTAATTGCTTTAGATGTATTTTTTGCAGGTCAAAACTCTATTTTAGGAATGAATAACATTATGCAAATCCGTTTCAAATCACTAGTGAGCTTGTTAGCTTTGACGACAGCGATCTTTTCTATGCAGATCATGGCTGAAGAAATTGATTCATCAAAAGAAGTGCCTGGCGTGGTGGCATCGAATATCTTGGCAAAATTGCACGTCAGCCGACCGGATTTGTCCTACGGCAAGGTGGAATACTCTCCAATGCCGAATGTGTACCAGGTGCAGGTAAGTCCGGGCCCGTTACTCTATGTGAGTGAAGATGGGGAGTTTTTCATCACGGGTACGCTGTACGGTATTGAGCCTGGCGGATTTACCGATGTGCAGAGCCAGTTGCTGCTGCCCAAGCGCAAAGAGGCTATGGCAGCCATTGATAAAGACGATATGGTGACTTTTTCTCCAGAAGGTGAGGTAAAAGCGTCTATTTATGTATTTACCGATATCGATTGTGGTTACTGCCGCAAGCTGCACCGTGAAGTTCCCGCCATGAATGCTAAAGGCATAGAAGTGAATTATCTGGCTTTCCCGCGTGCTGGGGCGGCATCGGCATCGGCCCAGAAAATGGTGGGTGTAATGTGTGCGGATGACAAGCAGGAAGCGCTAACCAAAATAAAAGCCAACACTCGTTTAAGTCTGCCTGTGTGTGAAAACAGCTCGGTTGCAGAGCAGTACGAATTGGGTAATGCATTGGGCGTGCGTGGTACGCCAGCCATTGTCCTGGCGGATGGAAGTCTACTGCCGGGTTATGTCACGGCGGATCAAATGGCCCGGAAGTTAGGTCTGTAACCTTCATATCTACGACTGCCCTTGCGATCATAGTTCTAGTGATTGACAGGGCAGGGTCGTGTCAGTAATCTGCTCCCTTTTTATCGCTAAGATGTCCGTTGCAATAGCCTTTTAGGCCTAACGGTGTTTATTTGATGGCGAATATTTCTTTGTTTAGGGAGAGGTGAATTTTGAAACCGGTAAAGATAGGCATATGTGGGTTGGGTACCGTCGGTAGTGGTACTTTTAATGTATTAACTCGCAATCAGCGTGAGATTAGTGCCCGAGCCGGTACCGACATCATTATTGAGCAGATCGGCGCCCGTCGGGACAATCCAGCCTGTGACACCTCTAATAGCAACGTAACGCGTGATGTGTTCGATGTTGCTCGAAACCCAGAAGTAGAAGTTGTTGTTGAGCTGATCGGCGGCACCGGTATTGCTAAAGAGCTGGTCGAAGAAGCCATCGCTAACGGCAAGCATGTAGTCACAGCCAATAAGGCCTTGATCGCTGAGTTCGGTAACGAATTATTCGCTAAAGCCGAAGCCAAAGGCGTCACTATCGCCTATGAAGCGGCCGTGGCCGGTGGTATTCCTATAATTAAAGCCCTGCGTGAAGGCTTGTCGGCCAATAAAATTGAATGGTTGGCGGGCATCATCAACGGTACCGGTAACTTCATTCTTACCGAAATGCGCGACAAAGGTCGTGACTTTGCCGATGTGCTGAAAGAGGCGCAGGAGTTGGGCTACGCTGAAGCAGACCCTACGTTTGATGTAGAAGGTATTGATGCGGCGCATAAGCTGGTTATTTTAGCCTCTATTGCTTTTGGTATGCCTCTGCAATTCAATTCCATCTTCACCGAAGGTATTAGTGAAATTGCCCCTGAAGATGTCGTACATGCCGATGAATTTGGATACAGCATTAAGCACCTGGGTGTGGCTCGCCAGTCCGAAGCGGGTGTTGAATTACGTGTGCATCCGACACTCATTCCTAAAAAGCGTTTAATCGCTAATGTTGATGGCGTAATGAACGCAGTGCTTGTGAAGGGCGATGCGGTCGGTCCAACCTTATACTACGGCCCAGGCGCTGGTGCAGAGCCAACGGCTTCGGCTGTGGTTGCTGATGTTGTGGATTTAGCTCGTACGTTGGGCAGTGGGCAGCAGACTACGGTTGCTCACCTTGGTTTTGCTGCGGGTAGTTTGCAAGACTTCCCTATATTGCCGATTGAAGAAATTGAAACAGCCTACTACTTGCGTATGGAAGCAGAGGATAAGCCGGGTGTTTTGTCCGAAGTCACTAAAATCCTGAGTGGTTTGGATATTAGTATTGAAGCCGTGATACAGAAAGAGCCAGCTAATGGCGCATCGGATGTACCATTGATGCTGCTTACTAATCGCACTCAAGAGAAAAACTTGTTGAATGCGGTGAACCAGATCGAGGCGCTAGACGCGATTATCGGTCAGGTGACGCGCATCCGAGTAGAAACACTCGGTTAATACACTTTTTGCCCTGGCTTCGACGCCTCGTGGCGCCAACGCTTGGTAGGTTCGTGCTCGCTCAGTCACGTATATGTATATGCTCCGTGCGCGCACCTTCCTTACCAGAATACGAAAATCACTATTTTAGTACTGAATAGAGTGTGGGTTTGTTTAAACCCGCCGCAGCGCTATAATGCGCGCACTTTTTATTGAGGTTATATCGTGAAATACATCAGCACCCGTGGTCAGGCTCCTGCGTTAAGTTTTGAAGATGTCGTTCTGACAGGGCTCGCCACCGATGGCGGTCTATACATTCCGGAAACTCTGCCTAAATTCAGCCAGGAAGAGATCGCTTCCTGGGCCGGCCTAAGCTACGAGAAGCTGGCTTTTAAAATCATTGCCCCGTTTGTTGCCGGCGAAATTCCAGACGCGGACCTGCAAAAGCTAATCGACGATTCCTACGCCACCTTCCGTCACGATGCGATTGCGCCATTGGTACAGACAGGTCATAACGAATTCATTCTGGAGTTGTTCCAGGGTCCAACACTGGCGTTTAAAGATTTCGCCCTGCAGTTCCTGGGTAATTTGCTGGATTACATTCTGAAAAAGCGCGATCAAAAAGTGGTAGTGATGGGTGCTACTTCTGGCGATACAGGTTCAGCTGCGATTGAGGGTTGTCGCCACTGCGATAACATCGATATTTTTATCCTGCACCCGAATAAACGTGTATCCGATGTGCAGCGTCGCCAGATGACCAGTGTGCTGGATAAAAACGTTCATAACATTGCGGTGGAAGGTAACTTTGACGATTGTCAGAACATGGTGAAAGCCAGCTTTGGTGACCAATCCTTCCTGCCGGAAGATCGTCAATTGGTGGCCGTAAACTCCATCAACTGGGCGCGCATCATGGCGCAGATCGTCTATTATTTTTATGCCGGCTTGGCTTTGGGTGCCCCTGCGCGCCCCGTATCTTTCTCTGTGCCAACGGGTAACTTTGGCGATATCTTTGCGGGCTATCTGGCCAAACAAATGGGCTTGCCGATTGATCAGCTGATTATCGCTACTAACGCTAACGACATTTTGCACCGTTGCATCAGTAACAACGATCACTCAAAGCAGGATTTGATCCACTCGTTGTCGCCATCAATGGACATCATGGTGTCATCTAACTTCGAGCGTTTGTTGTTTGATTTGTATGGCCGTAATGGCGAATCAATCCAGCAGCTGATGGAAGAGTTTAAGTCAGGGTCCATGAACTTGAGTGAAGAGGCTTTATCAACCGTTAGAGAATTGTTCAGCAGCTACCGTTTAGACGATGACGAAATGATTAAAGTTATTTCTGATGTGTTTGACCGTACTGAATACTTGCTCGACCCACACACGGCGATTGGTGTTCAGGCTGCACGTAAGACCCGTCGTCGCACGGATATCCCCATGATCTGCCTGGCGACAGCTCATCCAGCTAAATTCCCTGAAGCGGTTAAAAAGGCTGGCCAGGCGGATGATCCAGTGTTGCCGCACCATATGCGTG
>JAUVQU010000260.1 GCA_030597965.1 Cellvibrionaceae bacterium | reverse complement strand
GCGGATTGGAATATTTTGCAGGTTAGGATCCGAAGAAGACAAACGGCCGGTCGCGGTCACTGCCTGATGATAGGATGTGTGCACCCGACCCGTTCTCGGGTTGATCATCTTCGGCAGCTTGTCCGTATAGGTCGACTTCAGCTTGGATAGGCCTCGGTGTTCAATCAACAGCTTTGGCAACGGATAATCCAGTGCCAGCTCCCGCAACACTTCCTCAGCTGTAGATGGTGCACCCTTGGGTGTTTTCTTAATCACCGGCAGCTGCAGCTTTTCGAACAGGATCACCCCTAGCTGCTTTGGCGAACTCAGGTTGAATTCTTCGCCTGCCAGTTCGAACGCCTCCTTTTCTAATGCAACCAACCGCGCCCCAATCTCCAGACTCTGCTCTGCTAGACGCTTGGCATCCACCAACGCACCTGCGCGCTCAATCTTCGATAACACACTCAAAAGCGGCAATTCAATCTCATTAAACACCTGCGGCAAACCATCTTCTGCTTGCAACTGAGACCACAATGCTTGATGTAAGCGCAGCGTAATATCCGCATCTTCAGCGGCGTAAGGGCCTGCTTCCTCTAACGCGACCTGGTTAAATGTGAGCTGCTTTGCACCTTTCCCTGCAACCTCTTCAAAGCTGATGGTTTTGTGGTCGAGATGTTTTTGCGCCAGCGTATCCATGTCATGGCGACTGCCCACGGAGTTCACCACGTAGGACTCCAACATAGTGTCGTAGGCAATGCCGCGCAAAGTGATGCCGTGATTGGCCAGCACACTTTTGTCGTACTTAAGGTTCTGACCGACCTTCTTTAAATCCTCATTTTCCAACAGTGGCTTAAGCGCAGCCCAAACCAGCTCTTCACTTAATTGGTCCGGCACGCCCATGTAATCGTGCCCAAACGGCAAATAGGCTGCCTTGCCGACTTCAACCGCAAATGACACGCCGACAACACGAGCTTCCATGTAATCCAAGCTGGTGGTTTCGGTATCGAAGGCAAACAGATCCGCCGTTTTTAACTGCTCAATCCACTGCTTTAAAGTATCCTCGGTGAGGATAACGTCGTATTCCACCTCACTCGGCGCATCAGAAACAGGCACCTCTTCTGCCTCTGCCTTCTTATCGGGCTTAGTCGCTGCCTTTGCGCTTGATTCCCCAGTTGAAGCCCCAGAACCTAACTGGTTAACCCAGGTTTTAAATTCCATGTCTTCGAACAGCGTGAGCAGAGCGTCAGTATCAGGATCGGCCATCGCAAACTCCTTGGGCCCCTGCTCCAACTCAACATCAGTCTTGATCGTCGCCAGCTCATAGGACAAATACGCCAGCGCTTTATTATCAGCCAGCTTTTCTGGCATTTTCTTAGCGCCACGAAACTCTAATGTACGCACAGCTTCCAAATTTTCATAAATGGAATCGAGGCCACCCAGGCCCTGCAACAGAGCAATGGCCGTCTTTTCGCCCACACCCGGAACCCCCGGGATGTTATCCACCTTGTCGCCCATCAGCGCCAAATAGTCGATGATCAAATCCGCGGGAATACCAAACTTAGTGACCACACCGGCCTCATCCATCACAGTGTCCGTCATGGTATTAACCAGCGTCACATGCTGCGTGACCAACTGGGCCATATCTTTATCGCCCGTTGAAACCACCACATCCACACCCTGCTCGGTTGCCTGTCGCGCCAAAGTGCCTATTACATCATCCGCTTCAACGTTATCGATAATCAGCATGGGCAAGCCCATGGCTCGAATAATATTGTGAATCGGCTCAATCTGGCTGCGCAGATCATCGGGCATTGGCGGCCTGTGCGCCTTGTACTCAGCATAAATTTCATCGCGAAAGGTTTTGCCCTTGGCGTCAAAAATTACCACTACAACACTGCCCGGATAGTCTTTATCCATTCTGCGCAGCATATTAATGACGCCTTTCACCGCGCCAGTGGGCTGGCCTTTGGTATTCATCAGGGGAGGTAAGGCATGGAACGCACGATAGAGGTAAGAAGATCCATCGACTAAGACCAAGGGTGAATTCGACATTGCAGGTTCCATTAGTTTTGAGGCCCTAGTTGTGAAAGCCAAAATTGTGAAGGCCTAAGCTGTATAGACTCAGCCAACAGGCCGCCTATTAGGCAAGGGCGCTATTCTCTAACAGGCATGGTGACAGAACAATCAATAAGTAACTCTTTGCTGCTCTTTAGCGGTGCCGTCTCGCCCTCAGTAAAACACCCGTCGCAATTAGCAAAAAAACGTTTTGAAAACTAAGCAGAACACTCAGAAATTGACTTCGCTCACCGAGGAGCAACAATCAAAGCTAAACCTACGTTATATCTCGGCTACTCTTCCCTGTACTGGTGTGCCACCTTCCTTTATGACCACTACAGGGCCTTTTCTTCTTTGCTACCAGCACCCAAGCACTCTTTAAAAATAGCCGCTATATCTAAAACATATTGATTGTAAGCACTTACTTTAGGGTCTGCTGCCAAAGTATCGACCCGCTTGAGCAACAATTTCTGGCTCTTCGTGACCGAGTCCACCCAGCGACGATGATGCTCAACCTCGACCAGAAGACACGCTCCCGCCG
>JAUVQU010000228.1 GCA_030597965.1 Cellvibrionaceae bacterium | reverse complement strand
TTCACAATGGAGCCGCTACCGCGCTTTTTAAGCAGTGGTGTGACGCTGCGCATGCCCAAAAACACCCCTACCTGATTTACATTGATTACGGACATGTAGTCATCGAGGGATGTGTCTTCTAAAGCGTCTACACGAATGATCCCAGCGTTGTTAACGAGGATGTCCAGGCCGTCAAATGTATCCTCAATAAAACGGATAATGTGTGACCAGCTTGCCTCGCTTGAGACATCCAGGTGTTGGTAGTGGGCTTGCTCGCCAAGTTCTGCAGCGAGGGCTGCGCCTTCGGTATCCAATACATCGGCGATGATGATTCGCGCACCTTGTTCGGCCAGTAGCCGTGATTCTGCTTCGCCGATGCCGCGAGCACCGCCTGTGATTAAGGCGACTTTTCCTTTCAATAATTCATTCATATAAAGGCCTGAAGTTTGTTTTATTGTTTTGGCGGTTTTGAACGTTGTCTAATTGCTGGTGGCCTTAATTGTTAATAAATATCGTCTGCGCAGCAAAATTGGTGGGTACTAAAATCGTATCCCGGGCGATGGGTGATTGATCTGGATAATCCAGCGAGTAGTGCAGGCCTCGGCTTTCTTTTCGGTCCATGGCAGAACGGATAATGAGCTCTGCGGCCATGGCGAGGTTACGCAGTTCGATCAAATCATTACTGACCTTGTAGTTGGCGTAGTACTCCTGAATTTCTTTTTGCAGTAATTTTATTCGGTGCGTGGCGCGCTCCAGACGTTTACGGGTGCGTACAATGCCCACGTAATCCCACATAAAACGACGCACTTCATCCCAGTTATGAGAGATCACAACGTCTTCGTCGGAATCCGTTACTCGTGACTCATCCCAGAAAGGCGCCGCGTTTGGCCTCTCAATGTTAGCGAGAGCCCCGGCGATATTTTTTGCGGCGGATTTGGCGTAAACAATGCACTCTAATAATGAATTACTGGCCATACGATTGGCTCCGTGTAATCCGGTAAATGATGTTTCGCCAATAGCGTAGAGGTTCTTTAAATCTGTTTCTCCGTTCTTGTTTACAACGACTCCGCCACAGGTGTAATGGGCGGCGGGAACCACCGGTATGGGTTCTCGGGTGATATCTATGCCAAATTCTAAACAGCGTGCTTTTACAGTAGGGAAGTGTTCTGCAATAAATTCTTCTGACTTGTGACTGATGTCTAAAAACAGAGAGTCACTGCCCAGGCGTTTCATTTCATGATCGATTGCCCGGGCGACAATATCGCGGGGTGCCAGCTCACCACGTTCGTCGAAGTGGTGCATGAAGCGATCACCGTTCGGCAGTTTAAGGTGTGCGCCTTCGCCGCGGAGGGCTTCGGTCATTAAGAAAGATCCTGCTTTAGGGTGGTAAAGGCAAGTTGGGTGGAATTGGTTGAATTCCATATTGGCTATGCGGCAACCGGCTCGCCACGCCATGGCAATACCGTCCCCACTGGCGCTGTCAGGATTGCTGGAATAGAGGTAAACCTTGCTGGCGCCGCCGGTCGCTAAGACCACAGATTTTGCCTGAAATACACACACTTTATCTTTAGGTCGGTTAAATATATAAGCGCCACTGACGCGAAGTTGACCGGTAGCCGTATCTGGCTCGGTGATTAAATCAACGGCAATGTGATGTTCGTAAATATTAATATTGGGGTGGCTTTGTACCCGCTCAATTAGTGTGCTGTGCACGGCTTTACCGGTGGCATCGGCGCTGTGGATAATGCGCCTGTGGCTGTGGCCACCTTCTTTCGTTAAGTGGTATCCACCACCTTCGTGCTCTTTGGTAAAAGAAACCCCTTGATCAATCAGCCATTGAATCGCTGCTTTGCTGCGTTCTACGGTGAAGCGGACGCTGTCCTTGTGGCATAAGCCGGCACCTGCATTCATGGTGTCTGCAACGTGATCTTCAATGGAGTCTTCATCATCGAGAACCGCCGCAATGCCGCCTTGGGCAAACCAGGTGGAGCCTTCGTTTAATGCGCCCTTGCTAAGTACGGCGACCTTGGCGTTTTCGGCCAGGCTAAGAGCCAGAGTTAAACCGGCAGCACCGCTGCCAATGATCAAAACGTCGTGGTGATTGTGCGTATCCATCGGTGACTCTAATTGGGTAATCGAAACAGTATTTTATACGGTTGTTGTTGTGATTTGACCGTGTTATCTGCCTGCTGGGTCAGCAAGTATAACTGCCCTATGTGCTGTGGGTCGAGTGATGCCCCTTTGAATTTGTGTTGGCTCGTTTTTGTTCGTCTTGCTGTCTTTTTGTTCGAACTTACCTAATAATACTGACTTACTTCCCTATTTTTGAACTTATCTCTATCATGTCGGTCTAGTGCAAAAATTAAAGTCGCTTCTCTATAATTGATTGTGATGGCTAATGAGTAATTCATGTTGGGTTCAGGAGTGGCTCGCATAATCCATCCGAATAGAGAAGCTTTGGAGAAATAATAAATGACAGCGCCAGCTGCCCAGCCAACAGATCAGCAACTTGTAGAGCGCGTTCAAAATGGTGATAAGCGCGCTTTTGATTTGTTGGTCATTAAATATCAACACAAAATGATATCCGTTGTGAGTCGTTATGTGCGCGACAGTCATGAAGTACAGGATGTAGTTCAGGAGGCCTTTATTAAGGCCTATCGTGCTTTGGGTAATTTTCGAGGTGACAGTGCGTTTTATACTTGGATTTATCGTATTGCGATCAATACCGCCAAGAACCATTTAGTGTCCCGTGGTCGTCGCCCGCCGGCGTTTGATGTGGATGTGAATGATGCTGAATACTATTCAGGCAGCGACTTCTTGAAAGATGTCGATACGCCAGAAAATAACCTGTTTCGAGATGAGCTGCATGAAGCCCTTAATCGAGCCATTAAGGAGCTGCCAGAGGATCTGCGTACAGCTGTGACTCTGCGAGAGATGGAAGGCTTGAGTTATGAAGATATTGCTGACGTTATGGGTTGTCCTGTCGGGACGGTGCGCTCACGTATATTTCGAGCTCGCGAAGCCATTGAGAAGCGTATTGAACCCTTGCTTGATAATAAGACATAAAAAAATTGTGTGAATGGGAACTTTCTTATGAAGCACAAGTCCTAGGCTTTAAGTATATTGTGTAGGTGGTCATCGTTACGAGGGATTACAGGTTTTTCGGTGAGTTGTAAGTTATTGAAATATATGCGTTTATTGATTTTTATAACCTTAACTAGGTGGTGATTAATTTGGACATTAAGGCAAACGATTCGCTCAAAGAGTCCCTTTCTGCATTGATGGACGACCAAGCGTCTGAGCTTGAAATAAGACGGGTGCTAAAGGCGATAGATGAGCCTTCGGAATTGTCCGATGAGTTGCGTAAACAGTGGGCGAATCATCAGCTGATTGGTTCTGCGATAAGAAATGAAACACCTGCTGTACCGTATACGGATATTTCTCAGAGTATTCGTCAGGCTGTCGAGCAAGAGCCAGCGTATAAGATTCCATCTTCATCTCAAAATTCTTGGTTTGGTAAATTGGGTCGTATGGCCATTGCTGCTTCTGCAGCGGGTTTAGTGGTGATGGTCAGTCAGTTATCGGGACTCAATGGCGATGTGGCCACTGATACGCTGGCAAGCAATACATCCGTACCAGTAGCCAGTTCTGATAACTTTGAGCCTGTTTCATTACCGGCAGGTTTCAGGGCGCCCGATGTTTCCGCTCGAACCGTCAGTGCTCATCGTTCATTACAGCCTTCTGAGCCCCCATTGGTAAAGCGTGCTCAAAGAGTTGCCGTTATAAAACAGGCACCATCACCTGAAATACAGGCTTATATACAGCAAATTATGCAATTAC
>JAUVQU010000070.1 GCA_030597965.1 Cellvibrionaceae bacterium | reverse complement strand
TCTAGCATCGCTTCTCGCGTCTCTTATGTCGCTTCGTGCGTCACTTCTAGCATCGCTTCTCGCGTCTCTTATGTCGCTTCGTGCGTCACTTCTAGCATCGCTTCTCGCGTCTCTTATGTCGCTTCGTGCGTCACTTCTGGCATCACTTCTTGCGTCTCTCATTTCGCTTCTAGCATCGATTTGAGTGACGGCTTTGGCCTCTTTCATTTGGGCTTTGCCAACGCCTTCTGGTTTTGCGGCCATTGCGTTTGCACTGAGTAGCAGGGTTGCCAGTAGAGAAATTACAATATGCTTCATGGTCTGTCCTTTTTATAGATTATATTTGGATGGTTATTATTAAAGTGGCGGAGAATTAATTTAACAAGTTTGGCGCCGAATTACACCCGCTGGTTATGTTATACAGTGTGTATAGCTCAAATTCATTAAAAAGGACGGGTTATTAAAGGAGCTTTCATTTTCGCACCCTACTCAATACTGCTATGAGGTGCAGTGATGACCAACATAGCGCTGGCGTTTGAAAAAGATTCGACCGTTAGGTGTCAGTGTTATGAACGTCTGTCGAAAATAGAGTTTGGGCTTATTTCAGCAGTTTTTGCAGCATGACACGATACATTGATGTCAGTTGATCGAGGTCGCTGGCTTTTACACATTCATTGACCTTGTGAATGGTCGCATTGACTGGGCCAAGTTCAACGACTTGGGCACCAGTTGGTGCGATAAAACGACCGTCAGAGGTACCTCCGGCTGTGGAGAGTTCGGTTTCAATGCCGGTGACTTCACGGATAGATTCAACACAGGCGTCAATCAATGGACCGGCGCTGGTTAGGAACGGATGACCGCTGAGGTTCCATTCGATCTCATAATTAACCTTGTGCTTATTTAGAATGGCTTCTGTGCGCTCGCGCAAAACATTCTCTGTTAACTCCGTAGAAAAGCGGAAGTTAAAAATCACCTTCAGGTCGCCAGGGATAACATTGGTCGCGCCCGTGCCGCTGTTTATGTTGCTGACTTGAAAGCTGGTGGCAGGAAAGAACTCGTTCCCTTCGTCCCATACTTCAGAGGAAAGCTCTAGCAATGCAGGGGCAAAGACATGGATTGGATTTTCGGCCAAGTGTGGATAGGCTACATGACCCTGTACGCCTTTTACGGTTAGCCAGCAGCCTAGTGAACCACGGCGGCCGTTCTTAATAGTGTCGCCGGTGAGTGTGGTGCTGGAAGGCTCGCCGACCATGCACCAGGTTATTTTTTCATTGCGCTCTTCTAGCCATTCTATGACTTTGACCGTGCCGTTAATGGCGGGGCCTTCTTCATCACTGGTGATCAAAAATGCGATACGGCCTGAGTGGTCAGAGTGATCAGCAATAAATTCTTCGCAGGCGACAATCATAGAAGCCAGGCTGCCTTTCATGTCGGCCGCGCCGCGCCCAAATAACATTTCGCCCTCATCTGTTTCGTGGAAGGTCGGTTCAAACGGCGGGAATTGCCAGTCTTGTTCCGGGCCTGGGGGAACTACATCTGTGTGGCCGGCAAATGCTAAAATAGGGCCTTCGCTACCGCGTATTGCCCATAAGTTATCAACTTCACCAAAGCGTAGAAACTCACAGTGAAAGCCGATGGCTTCCAATCGCTCGGCCATCATCTGCTGACAGCCGGCATCTTCTGGTGTGACCGATGGGCGGCTAATAAGCTGGCAGGCAAGTTCTAGCGTTGGGGACAAGTCTGTCATTTAAGCGGTTCCAATTAAGCGGTTCTAATAAGCGGTTCTAAGGCGAATGGTCGTTATGGTGAGGTGGTATTCTAGCAAACAGATTGACTGGCTGCTTATGATTAATTCTTACCCCCTGTGACGGTCAGCCCTATTTTATTTCTGCCGAGTTGCCACAGCATTAATGCAGCTCCGACACCGGAAGCACCCAATATCATGGTCATAATCATTACTTGATAACGCACGGCGATCAACGGTGAAACACCGGAGAGAATTTGCCCGGTCATCATGCCGGGTAGAGCAACTAAGCCCACGGCTAATAATCCATTGATTTGTGGAATCATCGCGGCATGGAAGGCGATCAGGCGGGCTTCTTCGTTGGGTCGTTGATTACTTAACTCAGAATAGTAGCGCTCTGCGGCCAGGCTGATGGCGTTCATGGTGTTGGCAAAATACATCCCTGCCAGGGGAATTAGTATTTGTGGCTGAAACCAGCTTTCAACTTTTAGTACCAGAGCGAGTGAAATGACCAAATGAAAAATCACGGAGCAGCCCAGTGCAATAATTGCAGGCACTAAATAGCCGTTTTGACCTCGTACAGGGCGAATCGCGATCCACGCGGCAATAACCAACATCAGGCTGACGATGGCGAGACTGATCCAGGGTGAAGGGTTTTCAAAGACACTGATTAATACATAACCAACTGCGATTAGCTGAATCGCCATGCGAGCGGAGGCAATGAGTATTTCACTGGGCTTTCCCTGCCAGGCTACAAAAACCGCACAAACTATGGCCACAGGCACCAGACACCAAGCCAGATCAAACCAAGAAATCGTTGCCATTACTTTCGCGCTCTTAATGATTGAATTGTTGCCAGCATTATAAGGCAATTATTGGAGGTGCCCTTTAAATATTAAAAAGCCGGAGATAAACCCCGGCTTTTTAATACGGACTAAAAGCTTGAATCAGTTGTTTGCGTGCAGCTCTTCATTAAGTGCAACGGCTGATTTATTGGTCAGGCATTCGATGGCGCCGCTGATGGAGTTGCGGCGGAACAACAGATCAGATTTTCCGGCCAAATCGCGTGCTTTGATCTTCTCAACTTCAGCGCCTGTGTCATCCAGTACGATGACCTTGGTGCCGGCAGTGATGTACAGGCCGGATTCAACAGTGCAGCGATCGCCCAGTGGAATACCAATACCAGCGTTTGCGCCCAGCAGGCATTCAGCACCAACAGAAATAACAATGTTGCCGCCACCGGACAGGGTGCCCATGGTTGAGCTGCCGCCGCCAAGGTCAGAACCCTTGCCGACAAATACGCCAGCAGAAATACGACCTTCGATCATGCCTGGGCCTTCAGTCCCTGCATTAAAGTTGACAAAGCCTTCGTGCATAATGGTTGTGCCTTCGCCGATATAGGCACCTAAGCGAACACGGGCTGTGTGTGCAATACGCACGCCTGTGGGTACCACGTAGTTAGTCATTTTCGGGAATTTGTCGACACAATCGACACTCAGTAATTCGCCATTCATACGAGCGGCTAATTGACGTGCTGGTAGCTCTTCCAGATCTACTGCGCCCTGATTGGTCCATGCAACGTTAGGTAGCGTGCCAAACAGACCGTCCAACACAATGCCGTGCGGTTTCACCAAACGATGAGATATGAGTTGCAGCTTCAAATAGCCTTCAGGTACAGAGCCAGGCGCGGCATCTTCTGCTAACAGAACCGCAACCAATGGACGCTGACTACCCTTTAAACTATTGGCCAAGTTGGCTTGCTCGGTGTCACCAGAATTTTCTAATGCCCGGGCTAAATCATTCAGCTGGGCTTCGTTGATTGAGATGGCTTGGTTGCCTTCGCTGTAACCAAGAGTCTCTGCAACGGCTGATGCGGTAGCAGAGGCTGGGTTTAGTAATGGCTGAGGGAAGAAAACTTCTAGCCATTCGCCTTTGGTATTTTGGGTGCCAACGCCGATGGCTAAGCTGTATAGAGTGGTCATAGTGAAATCCTGTAAAAACAAATGTAATGGGTCGATTAAGCAAAGCGCTTTTCATAGTCAGCGGCTTTAAATCCTACGCTGTATTCGCCATTTTGCGCGAGTAATGGGCGTTTGATCAGTGTGGGGCTCTTAAGCAATATCGGAATAATGGTGTTGTCGCTTAATTCTGCTTTGATGGCGTCATCCAATTGCTTCCATGTGGTACTGCGTTTGTTGATCAGGCCTTCCCAGCCGAGGGCATCCACCCACGTTTTGATATCGGCTTCGGTGATGCCGTCTTTACGAAAGTCGTGGAAAGTATAGTTTGCCCCTTGGGTGTCGAGCCATGTACGGGCTTTTTTGACGGTATCGCAGTTGCTGATGCCGTAAAGAGTGATATTGCTCATGGATCTTTCCGTTCGGGTTTATTTAAGGCGGGCAAGGATACCAAAATCAGAAGGGCAGGGTCGAATAAATTTGGCGGACATCCTGTGGGAGCTCCATTAAGAGGGCCTACTTTGGTGCCATGCAGGCGCACCGAACCGTTGGTAAGTTTTTCGCCAGCTCACCCCAGGGTGCCCTCTCTTCCTGCTGCGTAGAAATTCATCTTGAGGCTAGCTCCTACGGTTTATGAACTTTCTTGGGATGCTTTCGTGCCGGATAGCAGGTACTGCATATCTCACAGACGGTACCATCACAGCCCCTGGCGGAACAGTATTCACGCCCGTAGTAGATGATTTGTAGGTGCAGATCGTTCCAGGTTTCTTTGGGAAACAGGCGCATCAGGTCTTTTTCTGTTTTTACGACGTTCTTGCCGTTGGTCAGTCCCCAGCGCTGGGCCAAGCGGTGGATGTGGGTATCGACAGCAAAGGCGGGTACGCCAAAGGCCTGGCTCATGACCACACTGGCGGTTTTGTGGCCTACGCCCGGTAGTTCTTCTAGTTTGGCCATGTCGGCGGGGACTTCACCGTCGTATTTCTCCACCAGCATTTCGGAGAGAATTTTGATGGCTTTCGATTTTTGTGGTGATAACCCACAGGGACGAATGATGGCTTTAATTTCTTCGACGCTTTGCCGGGCCATATCGAATGGGTTATCGGCCAATGCCCAGAGTTTAGGGGTGATTTGGTTGACGCGCTCATCGGTGCATTGTGCAGAGAGAAGCACTGCCACTAATAGCGTATAGGTATCTTTATGATCCAGCGGGATAGGCGGCTCAGGGTAAAGATTTTGCAGCGTGTTAAGGATGTATTCAACACGCTCTGCTTTTAGAAGATTTTTTGTTGCTGTCATTACTGTGGATTCATCAAAGTTTTTTTTAGGCTTGGTTTTGGTGTTAGTGCTTACGTTTCATCGATTTCCTTATTAGATTCGATAAGCTTGGATAATGCCAGATCTGCTTGGTGTAGATAATGTTTAGTTGTTATTTTGTTGCCTGTTCGAGCACTGCTTTCCAATTTTTCAATGGTCTCAACAAAAATGCCTCGACTGAACATACGCGCAGCACCCAGCAGTTTATGGCTGGCATCCTGCGTAGTTTTTGAGTCTTTCTTTTCTAGGCCTGCTTTTACTAAATTTAAAAGCTTTTTGAATTCGACAATAATTTCATTGCTTTCAAAACCTCTGGGGATAATTAATTCTGAAGCCGCCTCGCCTTGGTTGAGACTGTGTTTAGATATGTCTGTGGTGAGTGTGATTGGCGTTATAACCGAACCTGGGGAAGAGAGTAGTTTCCGTAAAACTACAGTGCTGAGGGGTTTGTACAGCACCTGTTTGACACCAGCCAATTTCAATTCTTGCTCCTCTGTACCTGTTACGTTGGCTGTTATAGCGTAAATAGGTAGCTGAGGATTTCTTTCATGTAGGAGTGTTGCCAGTGCAATGCCATCCATTTTCGGTAAATGAACATCCATTAGTACCAGGTCAAAGTCTTTATCTTTACGAACAATGTTGAGCGCAACAAAAGCATCGGCCGCTTCTGAGACAACACAGTTTTCTACCTCCAGGCACGTGAGTAAAAGCTCCCGGGTAAGGTCATCGTCCTCGACCAAAAGTACTCGTTTTTTATCCTGTTTCGTCGAGTCGATGCTCTTCTCTGGCAGGGTGCTGTGTTCTGGTTCTAATTGGCTGCAATGGGAGAGTTTTAAGATTACCGTGACCTCAAGCCCTTTACCCGTGTCACCATTCATAGTGATACTGCCTCCCATCACATCAACAAGATGACGGATGATTGACAAGCCAAGACCACTGCCACCAAAGCGGCGGGATATGCTTTCTTCTGCTTGCACAAAAGGTTGGAATAGCTTTGCTTGCTGTTCTTTGGGGACGCCTATGCCGGAGTCTTTTACTGTTAATTTTAGCTCGGTAATACCTTGCGTTTCTAATGCGCTCGCGCGTAATTCGACAAAACCCCGGGAAGTAAATTTTATTGCGTTACTGAGTAGGTTAGTGACGATCTGAGCGAGGCGCGCAGGATCCCCGGTGGTAAAGTTAGGTACGGAATTTTCAATAATACACTGTAATTTCAGTTGCTTTTTTTCGGCTACCGGTGCCTGCAGTGCAGCCACATTTCTGAGGCAGGACGGAAGGTCGAAGTTAATAGACTCGAGCCTGATTTCACCTTTTTCGAGTCTTATATAATCCAGAATGTCGTCGATTGTCCTCAGCAACATACTGGAGGCCTGGTTAATAATTTTACTATAAACTTCTCGCTTCTCGGGAGCTGTGGTTTTCTCCAGCAGACTCAAATAGCCGATGATTGAGGTGAGAGGTGTACGTAACTCGTGGCTCATTTTGGCAAGGAACAAATCTTTTGCGCGGCCGGCTTCTTCCGCTTGTTCTCTGGCGGCTACGAGTGCCGTATTTTTCTCCTGTAATTCCTTCAGGGTATGAAGTAACTCTTTAGTCGCCTGCTCGACTTCATATTGTAGATTTTCATTGGCCAGTTGTACTTGTTCAGCCATGGTGTTTATGCCGTGCTCTAGCTCTAATAATTCACCGCTGCTGGATGGTTTGGTTCGGGCAGACAGGTCTCCCGCCTGGATTGCATTCACGACGGATGACATGCGTTCAATCGGTCTGATTAAACCGTGTGAGAATAACAGGGCTATTATGGCGGCAAACAGTGCGGCTATGGTTGTTAGTGTTAAGCCATTGATGAGCAGGCTGGTTTGTAGATCTGCCAGTGGTTGCGAGTCATAGAAAAAAATGAGCCTGCCGATATTATCTGGTGTGTTATTGGAAGTCTGGGATGGGTTTAGCTCGGGGTTACCTGCTATAGAAATTCCTGTTGAGAGAATTGGCTGATCGAAAAAAAATCGATGATTAGCCGCATCCTGACAGTTTGCGGGGCGCTCAAGGCAGTGCTCTAGTGCCAGAAGCTCAGACGGCTCGCCTGACTGAGCAACTATTTTCCCCTGCTTGTCTACCAATGCCATAGCCTTCAGCAGGTTGGTGGCCTTTACCTGGGTGTCGGCAAATGCCTGAAGCTCTGTATGATTACCAATTAAAAGATTAAATTCGCTGGCCGTAACTACATATTGGGCAAAGGTTAAGCCTCTGGCTTCAAGATTAGCCCGCGCATCGTCAACTCGCACGGTGACGACATACACAGCTAATAGCAGGGCTAGAATAAATAGCGGCATTAAAATCGCTATTAAGATGCGGGCACGAATCCCCTTCACTGTTTATATCTCCAAGTATCTGTTTGCAGGCTCTTTTTGCCACTAATAATCAATTGCCAGCGATCCGTGCTGAGAGTGTGTTTGGGTGGCTCGTTTATTTTGAACACGATGCTGTTTCTCCCAACTGCTTAAGTTCTTTTTCAATGTCAGCTACAGGCATTATCTTCAGCCCAAATGTATTAATAACGTCTTGATTGATTGATACGGAGAAGTAGTCAGGGAAAGAAGCTGGCTTTGGGAATGTTCCGTTTTTCTCATAGAAGTACACCCACTCTGCTCCTTGGCGGGTAATATCTGCTGAGGTTGAGTAGAGCGATGCCATTGCGCCAGCGTTTACAAAGTCTTCTGAAAACCCTATTAAGGGTTTTTTATTTCTGATGCTTAGATGCAACATCCATTTTGCTATGGAGCGGTTGAATATAAATCGGTCTGGCACAGCAAGAAATACATCAATTTCCTGATATAACTTGCGCAGTATGAGTAGGGGATTATCTTTTTCGGTAATCTGCTGGTGTTCAAAACTCATATCACAGGTATTTGCCGCAGTGGCGAGTTTTGTTATTAAAGGTTGTGATGACTTGTCGGCAAGGGTGCCCAGTTTTTTGGTGTTGGGAGTCAGTAAACGGATCAGGTTAATTTGCCGACTTGCGGGCTGATCAATATACACTGCGGACATTTTTTTGAGGCGTATTCGCTCTTTTGCCTCCGGCTGCTCTAGTAGTATTTTTTCCATCGTGGTGGATGGCACCATAAGGCTGAGCAAACCACCCTTGGGCGGGTTTTTTAGTAGCAGCCGAGTAGCGGAAGTACCTAAAGCAATGGTGATGCTTGGGGGGATAGATAAAAGACTGGTGCCAGCCAGTTTGTTTTCCCAGTCTTCAAGTAAATAGCGGTTGATGCTGAAGTTCTGGCTCAGTTGTTTATTCAGCTGATTGAATGCGTCGTCATAGAGGGACTGGTCTCCACTCAGAATGACATCGACCTGTTCCAGGTGTTTGGCGTCGGGGTTTTGGGGGTTAAGTTGGGCATTAACTTGGGTGCAGGGGAACATTATCAGCAATAATATTGCCGATAATGTAATTTTGAGCTCCCTGAACAACTTCATCCCAAATTTGATTTCACTATTCCCTTTAGTGGAAACCTGTTAGTTGAAACCTATCAGTTGTAATCCATTTCTTAAGCTAGTCTGACCAGTGGTAAGTCAATGATGCAAACGCACGACGCTCGAAGACGTTGTTTTTCTGGAATTCCAGGTATTCGTCATTAAGCACATTCTGTGCCGTCACTTTTAACTCGGTAAATCCTTTACTCGTTTTCCATTGTTTGCTGATCGTAATGTCCAGGCGATCATGGGAATCAACCGGGGTGCCACTTTGCCAGTTAATAAAGTCGATGTACTCCCAGTAGGCGCTGAAGCGATAGCCTGAGTCTAATTTATAGCTGTACAGTAAGCCGCCTGAATTTCGAGGTAACTGGCCACCGCTGGTAAACTCATCAATATACGGTCGTTCGTGAAGATTGCGCACGCGTCCACCGCTTCCTTCCAGGTAGGCATAATGCAGCCGGAGCCAGCTGTGCTTATCGATATTCCATTTAGATTGTAGTTCGAATCCATGATTGCGCCATGCGGTGGTATTGCCATGCACTAAAACCCTTTGCTTCCTGTCTATCAATTCCCCGTACTGCCCGTCCACGTAAAAATCAGGGCAATACTCTTGAGCCAATTTTTCATGGACTGGGTCGATAGGGGTATCGCACTGTGTTACCTGGGCTTTAACAAAGTCAATTTCATTGTCGAGTTTTTCATAAAAGACTTTTGCATCAACACTGAGCTGACCGTCAAACCAGTAGCCGATATAGCCTAATTCGACAGTGTCAATTTTGACGGACTCAACGTTGGGGGCTGAACGTTCAACCAGATCTATCAGGTCGCCATTAGCAAATCGAACCGTCTTAAGCATATCCGACTCAAGCAGTGCAGGCTGACGATAGGCGCGGGTGATGCTGGTGCGAATATGCTGGGCTTCAGTGAAGTGATAGTTTGCTGCCAGACGGGTTGATACATCGAGGCTATCTTTTTTCTCTGCCATTAGCCCCATGTTAATGCCAAGTTTGGCAGTGGGAGTCCATTCCGAGTTGGCAAAGCCATAGTAGGTCGTAGTCTCTAGGCTGCCTCCCAACTGGAGGGGATCATCCAGCTTGTCCATTCGAGTGCCTAAACCCCATACATGGCGCCAATTCGTTTGCTCAATTTGGTGCTCAATTTCCAGTTCAGTCGTATTAAAGTGGCGATCACCTGTAGAGGCGTTGTTTGGATCTATCTGGACGTATTCATCTACATGGCCTGGGAAAAGTTTAGCGATTTTCTGCTCTGGGGTAAGTTCAGATTCAGGGAATTTTCCCCGAAGGTCTTTTTCATATTTTTCGGAGATTTTAACCAGATCTTCAGGGGTGTTAAAATGGTAGTCGGCGTGAGAGAAGTGTAATTTCCATTGCTGTTTGTCGGCAAGGTGCTGCCAATTGGCATTGACCCAGGTAGAGCGGCGATATTCATTAACAAACTCGTCGCCATGATCCCCGTCACCAATGCCGAAATAGCCCCGACTGGCACCGAACTCAAATTCCAGTGTGTCAGAGAGTCCTGGTGTATGGACACCACTGATAACCAGGTGGTCCAGTTTGCTGCTGTCATCATATAGAAAGCCGGTGTTTTTTTTGTGAGCTGCGCGCACAAGAATGTCAGATTGCTCTGTCTGCAGCTGCTGGCTAACGGAAATTATTTCTGTGTTTACACTGCCTCTGGTGATACTCGCTGTTCCGCCAGATTGCTGCACGGGGCTGTGTGTGACAATGTTGATGGCGCCTAAAACCGCATTGGAACCATAGGTTGGAACATTGGAGCCCCGTATGACTTCGATATGGTCGATATCTTCAGGCAGGACACCGAGCGTCTCCCATGCCACTGATGAAGTTTGTGGCAGATAAACCGAGCGCCCATTGACCTTAACCTCCAGTCTTTTGGGGTGACGTCCAGAGAATCCATGGGGGGTGACACCAAATGTTGAGCCGTTGGAGTAAAACACCTGAAAACCAGGCGCCAGGCGCATTATTTCTGCGATATTCAGTGCGCCTAATGCATCAATCATGTCACGAGTGATGATCGTGACGGAAGAGGGCGCGCTGGTGACATCCTGTTTTTGACGGGTGGCGTAGACCACTTTAGGGATGTCAGCTGTCCAGTGTGTTTCAGAGAGTTCTGGGGCCTCCTGTGTTATGTCGCTGGCTGAGCTGATGGATGAAAATCCAAACAGCAGTGGCAGGGCACACATAATGGTCTTCGAATAATAATGATTCATAGCTTTTTTCTGTTTTGATTATTAGATTTGAACGCCGGTTTATTGCTGTCCAATTCATTGTTACATAATTACTTAATAAGGGCATCTGGCATTATTTTTTGTTAAATCGATACCTTGCGAAAGGTATTCGAGCGAAAATTACAGAGTCTAAAATGTGGGCCTAGTAAGAGCCTTGGCTATTCGTTATCCCTG
>JAUVQU010000216.1 GCA_030597965.1 Cellvibrionaceae bacterium | reverse complement strand
TCGCTGAACTGGCCTGAGTGACAACGGCTTTCAGCACTGAAACGTTGGCCTGACCACTCAACCCTTCCAAACTCTTATTGATGGCAGTGGAAGCGCGATCCAAATCTTCTTTCGCCTTACCAATGGTTGCGTGACCATAGATAGGCCAGGTTAGCTTTTCGCCAAGGTAGGTATAAGCCACGGTATTGCAACCTTCAGCCAAGACATCGGCTTCTTTCAAAGCGTCAACCCACAACTCCCAATCTTCGCCGCCCATCACCTTAACGGTATTGGCGATTTCTTCATCACTGGCTGGATCAATCGTAATTTCACCAATCTTTAAGGTATCGGTATTCAAGTTACGTGCAGAGTAAGTCTTACCAATAGGCTTCAGTACAGAGGAATAAACTTCACCGGTTTTAGGATCTTGGCGGCGAGGTGAGGCCAATGAATAAATCACCAAATCAACCTTTGGCATCTTCTCTTTCAAGCGAGCAATGGTCAGTTCTTTGATTTCATCACTGAACGCATCGCCATTAATGGTTTCGCAATACAGGCCCTCAGCCGCAGCCTTTTCCATAAACGCTACTGTATTGTAGTAACCCGCAGAAGCCGTACGTTTTTCTGTAGGCGGCTTCTCAAAACAAATACCCAATGTATCGGAACCGGCACCAAATGCCGCAGTAATACGTGAGGCCAAACCATAACCAGTGGAACAACCGATCACTAAAACATTCTTAGGCGCATCAATTGAAGGCTTCGATTTGATGTAATCAATCTGCTCTTGAACATTGGCCGCACAGCCTTCTGGGTGTGCATTTATGCAAATAAAACCACGAACTTTTGGCTTGATAATCATTGAGTCGTTCCTGTAGTGATAGCTATAGTTGCCGTTCTTTCTTACCCACCAGCCTATGACCGACGAGTCGAAACCTGCCGTTATTATAGCCATCTATCGTAAATAAATCAGTCCCTTAGGTGATTTTAGCTGCCCTACTCGTACCTCAGACATAAAAACGCTTCGCTTGCGGGCAAGCTCCTACAAAGGTAATCACCAATTCTCCCGTAAGAGCCTGCCTGCAGGCGAATGGATTCCATCAAAAGAAGCTTGATGAAACTTCACGACATGCCAGACCTAAAAGCTTATTTTCTCTATAATAGCCGCCCAAACACATCCAGACTTAACCCTTACAACACGGCGACATTATGTATAAGCTCCGTTTTGACACACCCTCCGCTTGGGCAGCAGCCGTCCTTGCTGACTTTGATTCTTTCTTAATTGATCACGCCGCCGCCGAAAAGAAAGCCAGTGGCATGGCCATCTCCATGCTTTCCCACTACCCGGATCGCATTAAACTGGTGAATGCCATGGTCGACCTCAGTATTGAGGAGATGAACCACTTCCGTGAAGTCGTCAAAATTATGCACAAGCGCAACCTCATATTGGGATCAGATCAAAAAGACCCTTACGTAAATGACTTCCGTAAAGCCTTTCGCAGAGGTAAAGATGAATATTTTCTCGACCGTTTACTGATCGGCAGTATTATTGAAGCGCGTGGTTGCGAACGCTTTGCGTTAGTCGGTGAAGCTCTACCCACCGGAAAAATGAAACAGTTTTATCAGGCCATCGCCGCATCGGAAGCGCGACACAACACACTGTTTACTGATTTAGCGGCAGAGTATTTTCCGCTGGAAGAAGTGAATAGTCGTTTGGATGAGCTGTTGGATATTGAGGCTGAGATTGTAGCGAGATTACCGATTCGGGCGGCATTGCATTAAGGCTTATTTTTCGTCACTACGATATATTGACCGCAATATAAGTCGCCCGACCTGATCGGGAATGACAAAAACAAAAAAGGCCACCTCCAGGTAGCCTTTTTTGAATTATCGAGAGCGACAACAGAATTACAACAGTAACCTACGAATATCCCCAATCACAGCAACCAAATAGGTAAAGAAGCGGCCAGCATCCGCACCATTAACAGCGCGATGATCGTAAGAAATCGACAACGGCAGCATATTACGCGGCTCAAAATCTGATCCATTCCAAATAGGTTTCATCTGGGCCTTTGACACCCCCATGATCGCTACTTCTGGCGCATTTACAATTGGGGTAAAACCATTACCACCCATTGCACCCAGACTGGAAATAGTAAAACAACCGCCCTGCATATCACGCGGCATGAGTTTTCCGTCACGGGATTTTTTCGCAATGGTTGCGGTTTCTTCCGCTAATTCCCACAGGCCTTTCTTATCCACGTCGCGAATCACTGGCACCATCAAACCCGCAGGGGTATCAACAGCAATACCTATGTGTACGTAGTTTTTCTGCACCATGTGTTCGCCATCGGCATGTAGAGACACGTTAAATGTCGGCTCATGCCTTAACGCAGCGGCTGCAGCCTTTAACAGGAATGGCAATGGCGTGAGTTTAACGCCACGCTTTTCCGCTTCGGCTTTCATGGATTTACGGAAGACCTCTAACTCGGTAATATCCGCGTCGTCAAACTGAGTAACGTGTGGCACATTGAGCCAGGAGCGCGACATATTCTCAGCGGTGATCTTTTTGATCTTGGTCATTTTAACCAATTCAATGTCACCAAACCGGGAGAAATCCACTTCTGGAATTTTAGGGATGCCAGCACCCGATGACAATTTGCCACTGGTGGCATCTTCCACTACTTGTTTCACGTAATTACGCACGTCGTCTTTAGTAAAACGATTGCGGGGCCCTGAGGCAGTAACACCCGACAAATCAACACCCAGTTGACGCGCCAACTTACGCACCGATGGGCCCGCATAAGCACTATCACCTTTAGCGGTAGCTTGAGCAGAAGCAGGATCGACTTTAGGCGACTCAGAAGTTGCAGCTGGTGCAGACTTATTAGACGTCTCTTGGACAGCCGACTCACTCGCAGACACTACCTCTTCAGTTCTCTCACTGGCAGCGGACACATCCACCTGTAAAATAACAATGGCGTCCCCTTCTGACACTTTCGCACCTTCGGCAACTTTAACGTCCAGTACTTTACCCCCCACCGGCGCAGGGATTTCCATTGACGCCTTATCGGTTTCCAGCACGATCAGCGAATCGCCCTCGGCAATATCATCGCCAACGGCCACACAAACTTCGATGATTTCAACACTATCAGAGCCACCTAAATCAGGAACCGGCACCAGTAACTCTGACAGTGCCACCTTGGAAACCGGGGATGGTGCCGCTGGCGCTTCTGTAGCAGGTTCTGGCTCAGTAACTGCTTCCGGCTCCGCCGCAACTTCTGCCACTGCTCCAGCACCAGCCACTTCAAGTTCGACAATAATGTCGCCTTCGCCAATGGTGTCGCCTTCATTCACTTTGAGTGCAACGATGGTACCTGCACTGGGGCACGGAATTTCCATAGACGCTTTATCGGTTTCCAGCACCACCAGCGATTGCTCTTCCTCAACCACATCACCCACAGCAACACAGACTTCGATTACTTCGACCTTGTCGGCTCCGCCTAAATCCGGGACGGGAATAAGTTCAATTGTCACAATATCTTCCTCTTATTCTCAGTTCGGATTAACAGCTCATTGGATCGGCTTTGTCGCCTTTAATACCGTATTTTTTCATCGCCTTGGCAACGTCGGAAGGATTTACAAAGCCCTCTTCCGCCAACGATTTAAGTGCGGCAATGGTGACAAAATGACGATCCACTTCAAAGAAATGACGCAGCTTGGCGCGTGTATCACTGCGACCAAAACCATCGGTACCCAATACACGGTAATTGCCAGGGATCAAGCTACGCAATTGATCCAGGTAATTTTTCATGTAATCCGTTGCCGCAATAACTGGGCCGTTATGCCCTTCTAATTGCTGAGTAATGTACGGGATACGAGGCTCGGACTCTGGGTTCAACATGTTCCAGCGCTCAACACTCTGACCTTCTCGGGTCAGTTCGTTAACACTGGTCAAACTCCACACATCGGATTCCACACCATAGTCACTGCGCAAAATTTCTGCGGCGGCCTCCACTTCACGCAAGATAGAACCGCAACCCATCAGCTGCACTCGCGGTTTTTTCGCGGTGGTCTTTTTGCCTTCTTTTAACTTGTACATACCTTTAATAATGCCCTCTTCGACACCAACAGGCATATCTGGATGGCGGTAGTTCTCGTTCATGATGGTGATGTAATAGAAGCAGTTCTCTTGATCTTCGAACATGCG
>JAUVQU010000154.1 GCA_030597965.1 Cellvibrionaceae bacterium | reverse complement strand
GCGGCCGCTCGTAGTGCGTATGAATTGGGTGATGAGAAGCAGGCATTAGAACTGTTAAATAAAGCTCAAAACTCTACTGAAAATTCTGAATTAGCGGTGGCGTTAACACAGGCCAGAATGCAGTTGGTCGGCAAAAAGTACGAGCAGTGTGCAGCCACATTGCAACGGGCGAAAAAATTAGCGCCAAATCATCGTGTTGTTTTGGATCTTTTGTGGCAAGTGTATGTGGCTCTTCAGGACTGGGCTGAACTTGAGCGTTTATTACCAACATTAGTGCGTTACAAGATCGTCGGTGGCGATGAATTGCAAGGCCTTAAATTGCTGCTCTACCGCTACAAATTAGAATCCGCCGCGCTGCCTGTGCCGGGCGCAACTTCCACCGCCGAGGAGCGTTTAGTAGCAGCCTGGAAAAGTTTACCGAAAGAGCCTAAACGGGATGCTGAAATATTACTGCTTTATGTGGATCTTTTAATAGCGACTGGCAACACTAAAGATGCTGAGCCGCTAGTGCGCAAAGCGTTGAAAAAGCATTGGGATAGCCGACTGATTACCCGTTACGGCACATTAAAATTCGAAGACCCACAGCGACAATTACTGGAAGCAGAGGGCTGGCTGCAAGAGCGTCCCAACAATACAGATTTATTGTTGGCGTTGGGGCGATTATCTTTGCGCAATCGCCTTTGGGGCAAAGCAAAAGATTATTTTCACAGCAGTCTTGCCATGCAAGGTACGCCAGAGGCGTATGCTGAATTGGCGCGATTGTCTGCTCACATGGGCGACTTAAAACAAAGTGCGGACTATTCTCAAAAAGGTCTTATGCTGGCGGCAGAAGGCTTGCCCGATTTACCAATGCCGTCAGAAAAACCATATCAAATTACAGAGTAGCAGGCTTGGATTCTTCACAATTAAAAAATAAACAAGGCGGAAAGCGTTTATATAATGCGCTTTGTTTTTCAATTAAAGGCATAAAAGCTGCGTGGAAAAGTGAGGCGGCTTTTCGTGAAGAAATTTGTTTGGCCGTTGTCATGGTGCCCTGTGCCCTATGGTTATCTGTGCCGCTGGTTGAAAAAATTCTACTGATCTCTGTGGTGATCCTTGTCCTTGTGACGGAGCTATTAAATAGCGCAATAGAGTCTGTTGTCGACCGTATTGGCAGTGAGATTCATCCACTCAGTGGGCAGGCTAAAGATGTTGGCTCGGCGGCGGTCATGTTTACATTGTTTTTATGTGCCGGCGTTTGGATTGCAATTCTTTTGCAGCACTTCTCAAATTAATTTTTAATTTTACTTAGGAAAACCCCATGATTGCTTACGTATGCTTAGGCACCAATGATTTAGAAAAAGGCGCGGCTTTTTATGACGCATTATTGGGTACTATCGGTGCTGGGCGCGCAATGGAAATGGACGATCGTTTTGTGGCGTGGAGCAAGGGTGCGGGTTCTCCCTTGTTGTCGTTGAACAAGCCATTTAATGGGGAAACGGCAACGACTGGCAACGGTGTCATGATGGCGTTATCAATGGATTCGAAAGAGCAGGTTGATGAGTTTTATGCGAAGGCGATAGCGTTAGGCGCGCAAGATGAAGGTGAGCCGGGCGTCAGATCGGAGACTTTTTACGGCGCTTACTTCCGCGACCCTGACGGCAATAAATTGTGCGCGTGTCATTTTGGTGGCTAGATTATTTCTGATGGTCAGAGGGGTAGGGATCTGCGGACTCAGATCCCTGATTCGACATTACTTTTTCTTCGCTATATTCTCTCCGGCTTTCTCCAGCCACAACAATGTTTCCGTCTGAGCGATAAAACGACTGAGGTAGCCGGGGGATAATTTTTTCATATTCGTTAATGCGCGAATCGCCAGCATTTGTGGATTGAGCGGGCCGGGATTTTCCGGTCTGGATTTAATTGCGGCGTCGGCCAGATTTTCAATGCTGTTTGATTTTTTAGCGCGTTGATAATACTTCATCGAACGAAGCTGTTTGTTATCTTCCGGCGCCTTGGGCTTTTCTAGTTCGCCAAAAATTGAATCCAGTGCTTCCTGTTCCTGTTGCTGTAGTCGCAATTCAAAAGTCGGCTCTTGTGGCTGACTTTCGGCTTCGTGCTGATTTAGCGCAGAGGTTAATTTGGACAGAGAGATCAATCTTTTTAGCTGTAATTCTTTGTGGGTCAAATGTTTCTGGCGCTGGGACAATCGAATAAATTGACCTTGTTCAAACAATACCTGTACTTCATCGGCGGATTCAGGAAATTGTTCAGTCATAGCGGTGAGCTGTATTTGAGCGTCCGCTTGAGCCTGTTCAAAATTCTGAGAGTAGTTGTCAATCAAGTCAGCAAGTTTTGTGTTGAGTGGCGCGGCAGCCTTCTCTTTTAAGTCTAAAACTCTTTCGGCCAATGCTTCCATATAGCGGAATTGCGAAGGATTCCATCGATGGGCGTTACGATCCTGTAACTGCGACAGTTCAACACAATAATCCCGGCGAAGGTTTTTGTTCGCTGCGGGGATGTCTGTTGTCGAGCCGTTAGTAGAGGTCATGGGTTATTTAATTAGTGGCTTTGGGCAATTGCTTTGCAGCCCTGGGGACGGGCGCCATTTCAACACGTCGGTTTTGTGAGCGGCCAGACGCAGTGTCGTTACTGGCCACAGGGTTCTGCGGGCCAAAGGCGGCGGCAAATACCATTGAAGCCGGCATGCCTGCTTCAATCAGCCCCCGCGTCACGGTCAGTGCGCGCTGTGCAGACAGTTCCCAGTTGTCTCGGAAGCTGGACTTGCGGTCGCGGCGTACAGGTTTGTCATCGGTGAAGCCGCTGACCATTAGCAGTTGTTCGCGCTCGCCCAGGTACACCTGTAGCGGGGCAACCAACGTGCGTAACAATTCGCGGCCTTCCGGCTGCAGTTGGTCTGAGTTGATGGCGAAAAGTACACTGCCGCTGATGCCGATACGGCCATCCTGCAAAGTAACGCGGCCTTGTGCTAGTGGATCGGCTAATGCTTGCTCCAGCGCCATACGACGCTGCTCTTCGGCCATACGTTTGGCGGTTTCATCTTTCAGGGTTTGCGCCAGTTCCAGCTGAAAACCCAGCGCCCACACCAGCAGCAATACAAACACGCCGACAAGGCCGGACATCAAATCGCCAAATATCGCCCATATGGGTGGTGCCTGTGTAACGCCTTCGTCTAGATCGTGCACGCGCTTAGGCCTCTGCTACTTCAGCGGGAGTTCTGTTCAGCGCATCGAGAATATCTTTCTGTGCCATCAAATTGTGATCAATAATTTCACGGGCTTGTGCCACGTAGTACCCCAGTTGCTCATCGCTGCGATCGTTGGAGGCTTCCAGTGCGGATTCAATGCGGTTTAAGTTTTCGATCAGCTCGCGATTGGACTCGCTGAACTGTTCCACGGCGACACCAAAGGCTTCGCCAAGGCTGGCAATGTCGTTGCTGCTGGCGGTGAAGTGATCGGCTGCCTCCGTCAGTTTGTCGACCTTGCTGTCGAGCTGCTCACCAAACTGGCTGCTTACTTGCGACAGTGTTTCGGCGGAGCTGCTGACCAGCTGCTCAATGGCATCGCGCTGGCCAGTGGAGTTTTCCACCAGTGAGCTCGATAGTTGATCCAAGTGCTCCATCAAGCGCGCGCGTTCGGCCAATAGGTCGTTATCGCGTTCAATGTTATTGGAGATTTCGGTACGCAGTTTTTCAATTACTTCGGCGGCGGCGCGCGGCGTTTCGGAGGCGGTTTCAATCAGGCGCAACATAGGCTCTTCAAGGCCAGTACCCAACGTGGTGAGATGATCGGCGACTTTCTCTTCCAGTTCGCCCAGTTTTTCAACTACCGCCGCTCCGCGCTGGCCTTCGTCTTCGCGCAGAGCATTCAGCTCTTGCTTCAATGTGTCGATCAGCTGGATTAACTGCTGACTCTGTGATTCGGCCCAGTTGTCAGAGGTTTCACCCAGCTTGGTAATCAGTGCATCACTGTTTTCGGTAAAACTGTCATTGATACGGGTGAGGGAGGCTTCAGTAGTGGCGGCCAGTTGCGTCAATTGTTGGTTTTGTGACTCGGCCCAGCTGTCGGAAGTTTCGCCCAACCTAGCAACTAAGGTATCGCTGCGCTCGGTAAAGCTGTCATTGATGCGGGTGAGGGACGCTTCGGTGTTGGCGGTCAATTGCTCAGTGGCTTGCTGTTGTGCAGCAAGGGCTTCCTGAAGAGCGTCGCGTACCAGTTGGTTGTTGTTTTCCAGTCCAGATTTAACAGCGCTAAGCTGCTGCTCGGCGGCTTCAGTTTGCTGTTGCTGGCTCTGTTGCGCTGCGTCATTGATTTTGTTCAATGCGCCCATGGCCATAGGTTCAATGGCTTCACCGGCGAGGCGTCCACTTTCGGCCAATGCGGCTTTCAGGGAGTCGTCGACCGATTGGGTCAGGTCGTCAAAACGCTTGGCTACGTGTTCCTGAAACTGGGTCTGGTTGGTAAGAATCTGCTCGCTCAGTTGCGTGCTCATGTTTTCCAGTGTTTTGGCCAACACGGTGAGTTGTTGAGTTACCTCTGGCAGCGCCTGGGATTGAGTTTGAATCGCCTGGTAAGTTTGTTGTTGTTGCAGTGGACGAGAATAATCGCGGAACAACTCGCTGACTTTTTCGTCCAGAAGGCGGCTGGAGTGTAAGCGTTCACGGCGGCTCAGGGTAGAGAGCAGACCCAGCATGGCCGAGGCGGCAACACCGGCGACCGAAGTACCAAAGGCCAGGCCCAGGCCTTCAATTGGGGCGGCAAGCCCGGCACGAATGGCTTCTAACTCACTGGTTCCCTGAAGGGCCCCGACGGCGCCTTTCAACGTCTCGACCATACCGAAAAAGGTACCGAGCAATCCGAGCATTACCAGCAAACCCACCAGGTATGGCGTCATCGTAGGGGAGGGCAGACCCACACGTTCACCTTCAATGCGCAGGCGCACCGGGTGGCGCAGACCGCGATCGAGACGGTTCAGCCATTGCTCCAGATCTTCCACTGGACTGTTGATGCTGGCGAGTGCTTGATCAAGGCTCGCAGTAGCGTGGCGGAAGCGGCGCAGCTCCAGCGCACCAGTAATATAGGCGAAGGCAATAACAACAGTGGTGGCTAAGCCCAGCAGGCTGGTGCCAATGAAGATGCTGCCCGTCCAGATAATGGCCAGAGCGCCAATAACAAAGGCCGCGGCAAATAAGAATCGTGTCATAACTTAAGGTCTTCTCTTTCATTCAGTGCTTCGAGCAGCCCCAATACAGGTTGCAGGCGCACATCCAATTCCGCCAGCAACAGCTCGCGTAATTCCAGGTAAAAAGGTTCAAGCCAACCGCCCTTATTACCCCATTCAGCGGGGTCGGCTGTAGAGCCGCCAGAGCAATCGTTTTTTTGTTCTTTCTGTTGTTGTGTAAGTTCTGTGAAGCGATGCTCCAGTAACTTTGGCACCACGGCGAATAGTTTGCGGTGGTGCGGTGCCAGGCTGTCGCCCAGCGTTTTATCCAGTGATGCCAGCTGCGATAAATCCGCAGAAAATCCGGCAATGCCCTCACGTACTCGCAGACGCAAAGCCTGAATAGAGGTGTCCAAGTCGGCTTGATGCATCGCGTAAAAGCGATGGTAAGGCTCAAAGGTCATCAGCTCTTCGGCGGTCTTGCGCGCTTGTAATGTGGGCAGTTTGATGCGACTTGGACCGCTCTC
>JAUVQU010000192.1 GCA_030597965.1 Cellvibrionaceae bacterium | reverse complement strand
TCTACCTCTTCACTCAAACCACAGGGACACAGGTAACGGGTGTCATCCAAGATGTATTTGGCTTCGTAATCGTAAAACTCACGATCCGTCTCTAATTTAATCGCAGGCAGAGGTTCTCCATCTAAAATCGCCACGGTGTATTCCGCTGCATCAATTACTTTCTCTGCTAATACTGAGCTGTCGTACTTTAATGCTTCATTCAAGGCCAACTGCAGTTCACTCAAGCTATGCACCTTTGACATTCCAATACTGGAACCCTCGGAGGCAGGTTTGACCATCAAATCATTACCCAACTGTGCGATGGCTTTCTCTAAGTCGGATTCCGCTGTTAACTGGCAATAAGCCGGTGTTGGAATGCCCGCAGCCGTGAATATCTGTTTACTGCGCCACTTATCCATCGCAATACAAGAGGCCTGCATACCACTGCCGGTATAAGGCAGGCCCATAAATTCCAGCAATGCCTGTACTCGACCGTCTTCACCTGCGGCGCCGTGCAGGGCAATAAAAACCACGTCCGGTTGAGCTGATCTCAGTTGATCAATCAACTGTTCATTGGCGTCAATCCCTATCGCCTCAACACCCGCAGCCTGTAGTGCAGCCAACACCGCCGCACCACTTTCCAGAGACACTTCGCGCTCAGCAGACAATCCACCAAACAGCACGGCTACCCGCCCCAGTTGGTTAATGTCTATTGAAAAATCGCTTGTGCTCATCTATTTACAGCCTTATTTATTTTTAATTTTTTCTTTCAATTAGTACTCTTCACGCAGATTTACGAAAACAGTTACCGCAACTTACGCTTCGACAATTCAATGGCCAGCAGGCCGACACTGCCAGCACCCTGCGTCAGTACAATATCCCCGGCTTCCACCACGTCATGTATTACCGCCGGTACGCCATCAATACCTTCCACAAATACCGGTTCCACCTGACCACGCGCGCGAATACTGCGACATAAATGGCGACTATCAGCTCCTGAAATTGGCTCTTCTCCGGCGGCGTACACTTCCAATAAAACCAGATTGTCGACCTGTGACAGCACATCAACAAAATCTTCATACAAATCGCGAGTACGGGTATAGCGGTGCGGTTGATAGACCATCACCAAACGACGCTCCGGCCAGCCCTTGCGAATAGCATTAATGGTGGCCTGTACTTCACGCGGGTGGTGACCATAGTCATCCACCAACATGGCGGTACCCTCACCCACCTCGTATTCACCATGAACTTCAAAGCGACGACCAACACCTTGAAAATTAGCCAATCCTTCGAGAATAGCCTCATCACTGACACCCTCATCGGTTGCTACTGCAATCGTAGCCAAGGCATTCAATACATTGTGATGACCTGGCATATTAAGCTCGACATCCAATGCTGCTTTTCCATCCGGGCGCTCGGCACGGAAAGTGCTCTTTGAGCCTTCTTGCACGACATCCAATGCACGGTAATCATTTTCTTTATCAAAACCATAGGTGATCACCGGACGAGATATTTCCGGGATAATTTCCTGCACGACCGGGTCATCACCACACACCACCGCCAGCCCATAAAAAGGCAGGTTGTGCAGAAACTCTACGAACGCTTTTTTCACTTTAGAAAAATCACCATCATAGGTTTCCATATGATCTGCATCAATGTTCGTAACCACTGCAACCATCGGCTGTAGATGTAAAAAAGACGCATCACTTTCATCGGCTTCGGCCACTAAATAGCGGCTACCGCCTAACTGGGCGTTGGCACCGGCGCTGTTCAACAAGCCACCGATTACAAAGGTGGGATCCAACTTACCCGCAGCCAACACAGAGGCCAGTAAACTTGTGGTTGTGGTTTTACCGTGGGTTCCTGCTACGGCAATACCATGGCGATATCGCATTAATTCGCCCAACATTTCCGCGCGGCGCACTATCGGAATTCTATACTCGCGCGCGCCTACTAATTCAGGGTTATGGATGCTCACTGCGGTTGAGTTCACAACCACATCGACACCCTCCACATTACTTTCAACGTGACCGATAAAGACTTTAATTCCCATCTCTTCTAAACGACGCGTTACAGTAGACTCACGCAAATCAGAACCTGAAATATCATACCCTTGGTTATGCAGTACTTCGGCAATACCACTCATGCCCGCACCACCAATACCAATAAAATGAATACGCTTAATTCGACGCATTTCTGGAACTTCAATCACCGCTGATTCAAGCATGGGCAGCCTCTACACATATATTCATTACAGCCTCTGCCGCATTAGGCAGGGCCAACTCTTTCGCATTCACAGCCATAGTCACTAGCCGACTACGATCAGCAATCATGCTGTTTAAAATTTCTAATAATTTTTCTGGGGTCATTTCTGACTGAGGCAACAAGATAGCCGCACCATTACTCACTAACCATTTCGCATTTTCAGTTTGGTGGTCATCAATGGCGTAGGGGTAAGGCACTAAAACAGAGGCGCAACCCGCTGCGGTCAACTCTGAAATCGTCAGCGCACCCGCACGGCAAATCACTATATCGGCCCATGCGTAGGCCTCATCCATTTTTTCAACAAATGAGAGAACTTCTGCTGCCACACCAACCTTTGCATAATTCGCCCGGGTTACTTCCAAATGACGAACGCCTGTTTGATGCTTAATCTGTGGGCGCTTATACAACGATATTTTTCCCAAAACTTTAGGCATTGCTTCGTTCAGCGCCAGGGCACCTAAACTGCCGCCCAACACTAATACTTTTAATGGCGCTGCCGCTTCTGTATTTATACGCGCCTCGGGTAGCGCTATATCAGATATCTCTTTTCTAACCGGGTTGCCCACATGCTCCGATCTCAACAAACTGTTTGGAAATGCCGTTAAACGATGACAAGCAAAACGCGACAACAATTTATTCGTGGTGCCCGCAATTGCATTTTGCTCATGGATAACCAATGGCACCCGCAATAACCACGCAGCTATGCCGCCCGGGCCTGAAGCAAAACCACCCAAACCCAACACCACCTGTGGATCCAATACACGCAGTAAACGTACCGCTTGTGTAATGGCTTTTAATAACAGCCAAGGTGCTTTCAAAATCGATAAGGCACCTTTACCGCGAACACCTTCGATAGTTAAACAGTGCAACGGGATACCCGCTTTAGGCACGAGATCCGCTTCAATACCACGCGCAGTACCCAACCAATTAATTTCAGCGTTTTGTTTTTGCAATTCAGCGGCTACCGATAACGCCGGGAACACATGCCCACCGGTACCACCCGCCATAATCACCACACGCAAGGGCGCTGTCATAACGCACCTCCCGCTTTGGCCAAAGCCACTTGTTTTACAGGGCTCTTGCGAATCATTTTTCTACCCGCTTTTTTAGGCTGTATAGCTTCGCGGCGCATATCCCAATCCAAGCGCAGCAACAGCGCAATAAACACCGAGCTCACCAACAAACTGCTGCCGCCATAACTAATAAACGGTAAGGTTAAACCCTTAGTGGGCAACAATCCTGAAGCCACACCAATATTCACAAACGCTTGACCGGCAAACATCACGGCCACACCAAAGGCTACATAAGCGGTAAACGCTTTATCGGCGGCAATCGCACGTTTAGCCAACGAAAATAAATTCACGATTAATGCCACAAAAATACCGATGATAATCACTGCGCCTATGAGCCCCAGCTCTTCCGCGATAATGGCGAAGATAAAATCGGTATGCGCCTCTGGCAGATAAAACAGCTTCTGCAAACTATTGCCCAAACCTAAACCAAACCATTCACCACGACCAAAGGCGATCAACGATTGAGTCAGCTGGTAGCCACCATCAAATTGTGCCGCCCAGGGATCAAGGTAGGTTTTTAATCGTTCAACTCGATAAGACTCACTGGTCGCAACAACAACCAGCGCAATTAATGAGCCACCGGCAATCACACCAAAATGATGCAGGCGTAAACCCGCAATAAAGAGCATGCCCATCACGGTTGCCGCCAATACCACAGAGCCACCAAAATCAGGCTCTAGCAACAATAAAAATACAACAGCACCCAGCACCAACATTGGCTTTAACACGCCACGCCAATTCGCCACCAACTCATCACGTTTACGCGACAAAAAACTGGAGAAGAAAATGATCATGCAAAACTTCACCGCTTCCGATGCCTGCAATGTGAATGGGCCCAGTTGCAACCAACGCTGACTGCCATTAACTCGACGACCAATGCCCGGAATTAATACAGCAACCAGTAACAGCACGGCCACAATTAACAGTAAATTACCGTGTTGCTGCCATAAGTGCGTAGGCACGCTCGCCACCAGAACAGAGCCGGCTAAGGCCATACCCAACCAAACTAAATGACGCTTCACAAAAAACCAACTGTCGTTGTATTCCACTTCAGCAAAGGCCATAGAAGCCGAAGCCACCATCACAAATCCAATAGAAATCAATACCAGCGTGATGGTTAGTAGCGACCAGTTAAAACCCACTCGCTCCAACGTATTCATAGAATCCGAGGGGTTAAATGAAAAATTAAATGCGCGAGAAAGATTCATTGCTGCAATCCCCCTACCGCTTCGCAGAAAGCTTCACCGCGGGCTTCGAAACCAGCAAACATATCAAAGCTAGCGCAGGCTGGTGAAAGCAACACATCATCACCCGGCTGCGCAATAGCCGTCGCCTTTACCACGGCTGAATGCATAGAATCTGCAAACTGAACTTCTATCGACTCAGGAGCAATCACAGCAATTTTTTCTGCATCTTCTCCCATTAACACCATGGCTCGGATTCCAG
>JAUVQU010000143.1 GCA_030597965.1 Cellvibrionaceae bacterium | reverse complement strand
GTGAATACTAACCCGCTTTATACCACTCGTGAAATTAATCATCAGCTCAATGATTCTGGCGCTAAGGTGTTGGTTGTTCTGTCTAATGTGGCGGCAACAGCGGCTGAGATTATTCAGGATACGGAAGTAGAGCAGGTTATCGTTACAAACGTTGGTGATTTACTGGGCAGTATTAAAGGACCGCTGGTAAATTTCGTTGCTAAGCGTGTCAAGAAAATGGTGCCTGCTTTTCATTTCCAAAACAGTATTTCTTTTCGCTCGGTTTTAGCCTTGGGTGCTAAGTCGATGTTGATGCCTGTTGCGGTTAAATCAGAGGATATTGCCGTATTACAGTACACCGGCGGAACTACTGGGCTATCTAAAGGCGCAATGCTGACTCACTCCAACCTTGTCTCTAATATGCAGCAAATTGATGGTTGCTTAGGTTCTTACTTTGAAGAAGGCAAGGAGGTGGCTGTGGCACCGCTCCCTCTGTACCACATTTATGGTTTTACCATGCATTGCATGATGCATTACGCTTTAGGTAATCATAGTATTTTGATTCCCAACCCTCGTGATATTCCAAGTTTTATTAAGGCGTTGAAGCCATATCAAGTCACTGCTTTTGTTGGGTTAAATACTTTATTTAATTCCCTGTGTCAGGCCCCTGAGTTTAGTGAACTCGATTTTTCTAAACTGAAAGTTACATCATCAGGGGGTATGGCGCTGACCAGTGATGTGGCCGAGCTTTGGAAGAAGGTAACGGGATGCCCCGTTGCAGACGGCTATGGGCTGACAGAAACATCTCCGGTGGTTAGTTTTAATATGCCGGATGATATTCACTCCGGTAGTGTCGGTAGGGCGGTCATTAATACAGAGGTTAAGGTAATTGATGGGGAGGGTAATACATTACCTTCAGGTGAAAGGGGCGAGCTTTGCGTAAGGGGCCCGCAGGTGATGAAGGGTTATTGGAAACGCCCCGAAGCGACGGCTGAAGTTATTGATGAAGCCGGTTGGTTCAAAACCGGTGATGTTGCCACTATTGATGAAGAAGGCATTATTCGTATTGTTGATCGAATAAAAGATATGGTCATCGTCTCAGGATTTAATGTCTACCCTAATGAAATTGAGGACGAGGTCGGCTTGCTTCCAGGTGTTTTAGAGGCCGCTGTGATAGGTATCGAGGACGCGAAAAGTGGTGAGGCAGTCAAACTGTTTGTGGTAAAAAGCGATCCAAATCTTACGGAGGATGAAATTAAAGCTTATTGCCGAGAAAAATTAACAGCTTATAAAGTACCAAAGGTCATTGAGTTTCGAGATGATCTACCTAAATCCAATGTGGGTAAAATCTTGAGAAAAGATCTACGTTAATCACATTGGGGCGGGGCTTGGCTCTAAACCTAAAAGAATTATAGCTGTGAGTCATTTTGAGTGAGGCTCAGGGGTGAGACTGGTTCGTAGGAATAATCCTCAATGTCTAATTGAATGGAGGCCAACTCTTGAAGTGCATAGCGTTGCCATACATTAGACTCAATAAATAGTTTGTAAATGTCGGGGTCTAGATGATTCTTCTTGACCATGTCAGTCATAATATCGAGGGCTTGGCTGACTTTCATTGGTTCTTTGTAGGGGCGGTCACGGGAAGTCAGTGCTTCAAATACATCCGCGATAGCCATCATACGGGCCGGGATGGACATTTCTTCGCGAGTTAACCCTTTAGGGAATCCTGTACCGTCCATTTTTTCATGGTGACCACCGGCATACTCAGGAACACGGTGAAGTTTTTTAGGGAAGGGGAGCGACTCCAGCATGTCAATCGTCACTTGCATATGATTATTAATAATGGATCGTTCAGCGTTGGTTAGCGTCCCTTTTGTAATACACAAATTTTCAATTTCTGTTTCGGTTAATAGTGGGTTCTTTTGTCCAAAGCCGTCAGTCCATGTCTGTGTAGCAATAGATTGAACCCGTAACTGATCATCGGGTGACATATATTCACTACCGATATTACACTTGTAGATGAAGTCAAATTCACCTTTGAGCTGCTCATTTTTTTTGTTTCGAATATGTTCAAATTGTTCTTTTTGATCTGGATTTTGCGTGAATGCTTCGTAGTATTTTATTTCGATTTCTTGGTGCATGCAGGCAAAACGAGCTTTAATGGCGTCAATACCATCGCTCATCAGGTGCAACTTTGTCGCTTTTTCTAAAATTGAATCCGGTGTGGATAGCTTGCCGCAGTCGTGTAACCAAGCGGCTACGTTCAGTTCATACCACTCGTCTTCGTTAAGATTAAAGTCTCTAAATATGGTGTCATCCTCGCAGGCCGCCTCGGCAATCATTTCCGTCAAAATAGGGATACGTTGGCAGTGAGAAGATGTGTGAGAGGACTTGGCATCAATTGCCTGGGCAATACATTTGATAAAAGCGTCTAACAGTTCTTTAAGTCCTTTAATGAGCAGTTGGTTGTCTAGCGCAATTGCTGCGTAGCTGCCCATGGCCTGAACCAATTGCTCGCCCCGATTGTTAAAGGGAATATAGTCACCAGATTTAATGTCGCGGGCGTTGAGCAGCTGTAAAACACCAATAACATCCTGTTCATGATTTAGTAGGGGCACGGCCAACAATGAGGATGAGCGATAGTTAAATTTTTGGTCAAAGTTGTGAGTGCCGGTTAAATCGTAGCGGGTGTCATCGTATACATTTTTAATGTTAATGGCTTCTTTGGAGTGAACCGCTGCCGTGACGACATGATTGTAATCCTCTAATCCATTGAGGTGATGCAGCGGGACAGGCGGTAGGCCTATTGAGCCATTTTCATCAAGCGTACTGTCTATATCGAGGCCATCGTTTAAGACGACAGAAAATTCCAGCTGTCCCTTTTCTTCGTTCAGTAAATACAGACTGCCGCCTTCTGCGTTGGTGAAGAACTTGGCTTCACGCAGGATGGTTTCAAGCAGTGGCTGGGTTTCTGTAATGCCAGACAGCTGTATAAGCAGGTCGCGTTGCTGATTAAGAACCAGTTGTTTGTCCAGTACGCTGGCAATAAAATTTGAGAGTACCGCTATATGATTTTCTAATTTCGGTGAAAATGGGCAGGATTTCCCATCGTCATCACAGGCATTGATAAGCTGAAAAACACCGACCACCTCGGATGATTTATTAATGATGGGGACGCAGAGGTAAGATTCACTGTGATATTTTTGGGTGGTATCAAACTCTTTGAAGCTAGTGAAATTAAGTCCCTGATGTTCGTAAACATTATCAATATTGATGATTTTTTGTTCATGGTAACTGTATGCAGCAGGGCTGCTGTGGTTCTCAATATGATCATCTAAATATAGGGGTATAGGGTTGAATCTCTTCTGTTCCGTGTCGGAACCAACATGAAAGAGGTTTTCATAGATATCCAGCGAGTCATTTCGGAATAAGGCAAAATCTAATACTTCTCGGTCTTTACTGAGTACATGTAAGGTGCCGCCATCGGCCTTGGTGATGGCAATAGCCTCGTTCAACAGAATCTCACAGAGATCGCCGATATCGTATTCGGTGGCAATATGCTGTGCCAGTTCAAGTAGATACTTGAGGCTTTCAGGTGACAGTTGTTCAACCTTCGATGAGGTCACAGAGTATCCCTTACATGACATTTAGTTGTGGTTTTTAATTGGTCGTTATTTGTGCATTTAAACTGACAATTAATGACTCGTATCTAGTCATGTATTTATAACAGTTATTCTAGTGCTTAGTCGCGCTAAGAGTGTGATTTTCTTCGCGTCTTTAACTTATTTAAAATCATAATTGAATTACTCTTAATATGAGCTGGTGGAAAGTCCTTGCCATACTCGATTACTTATTGAATGAGATCGTCTATTTAGTCATGATGAGCAACAAACATATTAGACTCACATTAGGAGTTAGAGGCTATGCCAACCAACGCTTTGATTCTGTCAGGTGGTGGCGCTCGCGCGGCATATCAAGTTGGGGTCTTAACGGCCATTAACGAAATTCTTCCCAGCTCGGTTCACAACCCTTTTCCCATTATTTGCGGTACTTCTGCCGGTGCAATCAACGCGCTCGCGCTCGCGACTCATACGGGAAATTATAGTGAGGCGGTAAAGGATCTCAATGAGCTTTGGTGCAAACTTAGAACCGAGCATGTATTTAAAACTCATTGGTGGGATCTGCTGCGGGGTTTTGGTCGCTTAGGTCTATCACTATTTCATGACGGGGTGGGCCGTGAGCAATCCATTGCGCTGCTGGATAATAGTCCGCTTCGAGAAGTTCTTTCTCAAACCATAGATTTTTCCAAACTACAGACAAGTTTTGATTCTGGTGATTTGAAAGCTGTGTCGATAACGGCCATGAATTACTCGAGTAGCGAATCGATCAGTTTCTTTCAGTCTGCAAACCCAATAGACGATTGGAGCTACCATCGGCGTAAGGGTATTGTTGCAGAGCTGACATTGGATCATCTGATGGCTTCATCCGCTATTCCCGCTGTTTTCCCTGCTGCAAAAATTGGCAACAGTTATTATGGTGATGGTGCTCTTCGACAGTTGGCGCCTATAAGCCCGGCTTTGCACTTAGGTGCTGAGCGAATTCTGGTTATTGGTGTCAGTAACAATCGAAACCCAAAATCATGGCGAAAACCTCCACCAGTTAGGCATCCGCCATCTATTGGTCAGGTGGGTGGGCATCTTTTTAACAGTGCTTTTGTCGATAGTTTAGAGGGGGATTTGGCTCATCTTGAACGGATCAATAAATTACTAAAGCTAATTCCCGAGGACGTGCGTCAGGAAAACAACCTGAAACTGAAGCCGGTAGAAAGTTTGGTGATTTCACCGAGTCAGCCTATTGATAAGATTGCTGGGCGCAATGTTCGTTATTTGCCTAAAAGCGTACGTGTTTTTATGCGCTCAATGGGTGCTACAGCTAAGGGTGGTGGCGCAACCACGAGTAGTTACATTTTATTTGAAGAGAGGTTTATTGATGAGTTAATTGAGCTCGGCCATTCCGATGCTATGTGGCAAAGGGACAAGATTAAGGCATTTTTTAATCTTTAGGGTTAGATATATATTCGTCAAGTAATGAAAAGCCCCACATCCGTTAAGGGGCGGGGCTTTTTATAAGGTTAAACGTTTGCTTTAAACCTTCACTTCCTCAATGGCGACTGCAGAGATCTTCGGCGCTGGCCTGGCAATTAACCCTAGAGTCTAGGACTCTTAGGTTAATTGCCACCTCATCGAGGCTATTAGGCATCGACAAATTTCACGACTTGTACTTCTGCCGGCTCAACGCTGAGATCTTCTGAAGGCGGCGCGAAGTCTGTCAGGTTAATACCTTCAACTGCGCTCTTGTACTCTTCGATGGTTGGAATGCGACCCAAGATGGTAGACAGCACGACCATTGGAGTGGATGCCAGCAGTGACTCACCTTTCTTCTCGGTAGTGTCTTCAACGACACGGCCTTGGAACAGGCGGGTAGAAGTAGCCAGTACTGTGTCACCTTTTGCCGCTTTTTCCTGGTTGCCCATACACAGGTTACATCCAGGGCGTTCCAGGTACATGATGTTTTGGTATTCAGTGCGTGCCGCTTCTTTAGGGTGTGCATCATCAAACTCGAAGCCAGCGTATTTCTGCAGCAGATCCCAGTCGCCTTCGGCTTTCAACTCATCAACGATGTTGTAGGTTGGCGGAGCAATGACCAGCGGTGCATTGAATTTGATCTCACCTTGAACTTCCAGGTTACGCAGCATTTGAGCAATGATCTGCATATCGCCTTTGTGAACCATGCATGATCCAACAAAGCCCAGATCAATCTTCTTGGTGCCACCGTAGTAGGAAACAGGACGAATGGTATCGTGCGTGTAACGCTTAGATACGTCTTCGTTGTTGACGTCCGGATCGGCGATCATTGGTTCGTCGATCTCATCTAGGTCAACAACCACTTCTGCGTAGTACTCAGCATTGTTATCTGGAGCCAGAGCTGGATTTTCGCCCGATTGAATCTCGGCGATACGCTTGT
>JAUVQU010000084.1 GCA_030597965.1 Cellvibrionaceae bacterium | reverse complement strand
GGTCAGGTGGTAAGTTTAGCAGGGTCTATCAATACGTTTCCAAAGGAGTCAACGTATTTCAGGACGGGACAGTGAAAATAACAAAGGCCTGCAATGACAGGCCTTTGTTATTTTTAAAGCTTAATTAGCTCGCCTCAATAAGAGAATACCAATACCAAAGCAGAACAGCATGGGGAGGCCCACAGCCACTAGCGGAGGAAAACCGAACACTAAACTTGCAGGCCCCAGCAAATCTTGCACCGTCCGGAATACAATGCCAACAACAACCCCGGTAAACACCCTGAAACCCATCGTCACTTCGCGCAACGGGCCAAAGATAAACGACACGGCAATCAATACCAAACTTGCAGTGATGAATGGCTGCAACAGTTTCTGCCAAAAGGCCAAACGGTATTCTTTACTTTCCAGCCCCTGTTGCGTCAAATACTTAGAATAAGAAAACAGACTCTGTACGGACAAACCATCCGGTGGCAGCACCAATATATTCAAAAGATCGGGTGACAACTCGGTCTCCCACTTACGCAGAGTAAACTCATGGACCTCGGTACCCTGCTCAGAAAAAACAGTTTCTTTGCCTGACTCTTCGATCCAGTGTTCACGTTGATAGATGGCCGTATCGGCAAAACTTGAGGTCTCTAACTGACCTTCATCGTCAAATTTATAACGTGTCACACCGTAGAGTTTTCCATTGGGCAGCACCGCATTGAAATGCATAAACTCATTACCCTCACGATTCCACAAACCATGGCGAGACTCCAACGCCCGGGTATCACCCAAGGCAATAGCGCGTCGGCTTTCAGCAAGCTGATCGGTTAAAGGAGTAATGTATTCACCCAAAAACAGCCCAAAACCGATAAAGACTAGAATCGGCTTCATGACCGCCCAGGTAATCTGTGAAATGGACACACCCGCAGCACGCATTACCACCAATTCGCTGGAGCTCGCCAATAGCCCCAAACCTATAAGACAACCGACCAGTGAAGAGAAAGGGATATTACCGTAAACACTACTCGGTAACGTCAGCAGTACATACACCATGGCTTCGACAAAATCGTAATTTCCGCCTAGCTCACCCAGTTCGCTCACAAGGGCTGAAATCGCATCAAGGGATACGATCACCAGCATCACCATAAAAATAGATCCGATCACAGATTTGGCAATGTACCAACTTAATTTACGCACGAGCATTGCCTCCCGCTGCTAAAGCTTTAGCATCCCGCGCCGCTCGTATCCTCAATCGCAATGAGGGCAGCAGCAGTAATATCAATGCGATCACGAGGAACACTAAATGCACAGCCCAAAAACTCATAAAGTGGGCACCGCCCTCTACGCGGCCGCGAGCAGCCTGAAGGGATACCAAATACACGACGTATAACAAGATTGCAGGAATCATCTGTATATAGCGGCCTTGGCGCGGGCTGGTTTTACTCAAAGGCACAGCCAATAGAGACACCATCAAAACCAAAAAAGGAAGGGAAAATCGCCAGTGCAGCGCGGCAATGTCTTTAGGCTCGTCTGAACGCCAAAGCTCCGATGTGCGAATGGCATCGGACTTCAGCTCCTTGGGGGCATTACTTTTCTTAACTTTTAGCGCTTTAGTGTAGCGTTCAAATTCCATGACTTGATAATCCAAGTCCCCGGGACGCCCACTGTAACGACGACCATTGTGCAAGCGTAAATACCGCAGCCCTGTTTCTTCATCCGTCACCTGCTCACCCCAATCGGCAAGTATCACCGCCAATTTCAAGCGACCACCCTCTTCTTGAGAGGCCATTTCAGCGATAAAGACCTGCTCCATTTTTGCACGGTCTTCCGTCAAGTCTCTAATATAAGTAACGCTATTGCCCCCCTGAGAAGACATAAACCGCGCCGGCTTAAGCAAATCAAAATCACTGCGCTCCCCTTGACTGGCCAATAGCTCTTGGGCGCGCTGCATTCCTAGCGGGCTCACCCACAGGCTGAGAGAGCCAACAATAATAGCAACGAACAAGGCGGGGTAAAAAGTATAAGCCACCAAACGTTTTTGGCTCATACCACAGGCAGACATCACCGTCATTTCACTGTCCATATACAAGCGACCATAGGCAAGCAAAATAGCGATGAAGAGGCCCAGCGGCAGGACCAGCTCAAGAAAGCCAGGCATGCGGTAACCCATAACTCCGAACAACACATCAGGCGATAGCTTGCCGGAAGCCGCTTCCGACAGGTACTTTACAAAGCGACTGCTCATAATGATCAGCAATAACACCGTGCTTACAGCAAACATGCTGAAAAACACTTCACGGGCAAGATAGCGGAACAAAATCACGTATAAATTTCCCTAATGGGCTTGGTTAAAATTAGCCTTGTTGTAACCACTGCTGTTAGCCAATACGGTTAGAAAGAGGCTTAAATTATTATCATATAACGATCAGTATACAATGATATCGATATTTCCGTGCTTAAAAAGCTATAACCTTCTAGTAAAATACTTTTCTGCAAATCATACTACAACCAAACATCTGCTCCTCTCAGAGCAGTCGACAGATCAACCGCTTAATAACAATAGACTCTAGGGATTCACCATGGAATTTCAGGCAAAAGCCAGCAACCTTCTCACCCAGCGCAGTGGCTGTGCCATCCTCCCCATCTTCGACAAACAAAAGCTTTCTAAAACAGCGGCCGAACTCAACAGCGCTGATAACAAAAGTATCGAAAATCTACTTAAGCGTGGCGACCTGAAAGGTTCGCTTGGCAGCAGTATCACCCTACAAACATTGAATACCGGTAAGGCCGATCGAGCCATTCTGGTCAGCTGCGGCAACCCGGACGGGATAGACGCCCGCGACTTCATAAAGTTGCTGAATAAAATTGTCAGCGCCACCAAAGCCACCGCCACTAAAGACGTTACACTCCACCTGGAAGAGATCATCGTTAGAGATCGCGACGAAGCCTGGAAAGCGCGCCAAGCCGCTAAGTCCTTCTCTCTCAGCAACTACCGCTTCGACCAACTGAAGAGCAAGCAAAAACCGGCAGGCGACTTAAAGAAAGTCACCTACAACATTGTGCAAGGTAAGCAAAAGGCCGTGGTCAGTGCCGCACTGCAACAGGGATCCGCACTTGCCAGTGGCATGCAACTCACCAAAGACCTCGGGAACCTGCCCGGTAATATCTGTACCCCCAAATATCTGAGCAAAGAAGCACGTAAGTTAGCCCGTGGTAACGCCAAGCTAGCCACCAAGATTTTGGGTGAAAAACAAATGCGAGAATTGGGCATGGGCTCCCTTTTGTCTGTAGCCGCAGGCAGTGAAGAAGAAGCTCAGCTTATTATCATCGAGTACAAAGGCGGTAAAAAAGCCGATAAACCACACGTATTGGTTGGTAAAGGCGTCACCTTCGACACCGGCGGCATCAGTCTGAAACCGGGCGCTGGCATGGACGAGATGAAATTCGACATGTGTGGCGCTGCCAGTGTACTGGGCACACTAAAAGCCGTCAGCGAACTGGACCTGGCCATCAACTTAATTGTGGTTGTGGCCGCCGCTGAAAACATGCCCAGCGGCAAGGCAACCAAGCCAGGCGATATTGTCACCTCTATGTCGGGCAAAACCATTGAAGTACTCAATACCGATGCCGAAGGCCGCCTGGTACTGTGCGATGCCCTTACCTACGTCGAACGTTACAAGCCACAAGCCGTTATTGATGTCGCCACATTAACCGGTGCCTGTGTAGTGGCGCTCGGCAGTCACGCCACCGGCCTGTACAGTAACGATGAAACTTTGGCGGCAGATCTACTTAACGCCGGTGAGCAAAGCCAGGACCGTGCGTGGCGCATGCCACTGTGGGACGAATATCAGTCTCAACTGGACAGTAACTTTGCCGACATGGGCAACATTGGCGGCCCAAAAGCTGGCTCCGTGACCGCAGCCTGCTTCCTATCACGCTTCACTGATTATCCTTGGGCACATTTGGATATTGCCGGCACGGCCTGGCACTCTGGCAAAGCCAAAGGGGCAACTGGTCGCCCAGTTAGCTTGTTATTGGACTACTTAATTTCCCAGGCAAATTAATTTTACCGTGGGCGCCTCTAAAAATAGTGATTTTCGCGCTCGGACAAGAAAAGAGCGCGCACAGTGAACGGAGCATATATGAAATATGTGACTGAGCGAGCACGCGCTTGCCGCAGACAGAGAGTGAAAAGTGCATTTTTAGAGGTGCTCATATGACTCGAATTGATTTTTACATTCTTGCTGAGAATACGCCCGAAAAGCGTTTGGCCTTTGCCTGCCGCCTTATTGATAAAGCTCAAAAATTAGGTAATCAGGTCTATGTGGCTTGCGAGTCAGAGACGCAAGCTAAATCTCTGAGCGCGCAACTGTGGTCTTTCCAGCCGGAAAGCTTTGCCGCCCACGACATTGAAGCCGAGCCACAGCGTCATGCCAAGGTACTACTAGGCTGGAGCGATGATGCTCCGCACCATCACGGCGTGATGGTCAATTTAAAAAGTGAAGTGCCCACCTCTTTCAGTCGCTTTGAGCGCCTCACCGAGATCGTGAGCCAGGAACCCGAGGTTTTGGAAAAAACTCGCCAAAACTATAGTTTCTACCGCGAGCGCGGTTACCCTATCAATAATCATGACCTGCGCCGCCCTTAACATTTAAGAAATGCGCAAGAGAACAATAATCAAAAGATAATGGCAAACCACTATGGCTGATAACAATGGTTTATAACAATGGCTGATAACTCCAACGAAACCAAAGCCGAACTTCTTAACGAACTTGAGTCGATTAAAGACTTTCTCAGTGAAGAAGAAATGGCCGACATACCCTTATTGGATCAAGCGGTTAACTTTGACGAGGAACTCGATATACCTGTTCTGAAGGATACGGTAGAACTCGCTCCTGCCATTCAGGCTGAGAATCTTGAGCTCAAAGCTGAGAACACCCTGAAAATAACTACCGAATTACCCAGAGGCGTACTACCCGGCCAACGCAGCTTATTTGAAGGGCCTTTAATCACGAAAAATGCAGAGAAAAAACCTGACGAGCTCGACAACAAAGAGGGAACTGATCAACTTGAAAGCCTATTTAACGACGCTGCAAACACTGAATCTGTAATTGGTGAGAATGAAACGGATGATGAATCAGAAGAGGTCTCATCACACAGCCAGAACCCTTTTTCAGCCAAGAGCTTTTTCAGCCTGTTCAGTAAAAACGCCTCTCATGACAAAGTGATAGAAAATGAACATCTAGATGAGACTCCAGAGCAAAACCCCGAATCGGTTGAATCTTTATTTGATGGTCAAAGCAACCCTGAAGAGCCCAAAGAAGAAACTAAATCAGGTGACGATTTAGACGCCATACGGGAAGAAATAGCCGAAAAGAACACAGAAAGTCTCTTTGCCGACTCTATGAATGATGACGAACCCACAGCCCCAGAAGAAACCACACTCACCGAGCCCGACGCCGCTGATAATGTGACATCTCTGTTTGATCAAGTCGAAGATCACGACAACGAAATTATTCTTGACGATGCTGCAGAAGAAACAGAACCCGAAAACGAAACCCTCAACGAAAGCGATGAAGAACTTTTAGAAGAAGCTTCCGAAGAACAAGCAGAGGAAAATCTTGAAGACGTATCTGAAAAAGTAGAAACCATCGACTCAACGCTTGAAAATAACAGTCAGACTGAAAAAGCCGTACTCATCGATGAAGTTGTTGCAGAGCTACTGCCCAATATTGAGCAACTCCTCAGGGACAAGTTAAGCGAAATACTGAACAAATAAAGCCAATTCATTAGAAATAAAAAGTCGTCAAATGACGGATTTTTTGAAGTTTTTAATCAATGTTTCAGCCTGTCTAGTCGTCAATCAAGTCAAACTGCTCACGCAACACAGCAACAATATCGGCCTTGGGGTCATCAGCGAGCACAATCTTCTCGCCCGTTATCTTTTCAGCAATGCCAATATAGGTTTCACTGAGCGACATCAACGACTCAAGCGGCAGCTCGTTGTCACGGGCCAAAGCCAAGCGCTCTTGCATGCGGTCTTTATTCAGCAAAATGTCTGGGTCCGGGAAGTAGTTGAGCAAAAACTGGCGGAAACCCTCTTTCGAGTTCTCCACAATACTGCCTTCGCGGTAAGCGGCAGCGTCCCAGATACGAGAAGAATCTGGCGTACCCACTTCATCCATATAAATTAGTTTTTCGCTGCCGGCTTTATCTGTGACAAAACCAAACTCAAACTTGGTATCCACAAAGATCTGATCAAGTTTAGCCAGATCATCGCTGATCACGTTAAAACCTTCCTTCAGCAGCTTTTCGTACCGGGCAATATCATCCGCGCTGCGGAAGTTAAACGCTTCAAAGTTATTCACAATATCGTTGCGGGTAATGTTCACATCATCCACCGCTGGCACACCCGCAATACCTTCCAAAATACCTTTGGTCGAAGGTGTAATCAGCAACTCCGGTAACTTCTGGTCTTTCTGGAGCCCTTCGGCAATCTCAATACCGCAAAACTCACGCTCGCCCTTCTCATAACTACGCCACATAGAGCCCGTAATGTACTGGCGGCAGATCGCCTCAATCATGACCGGCTTGGCTTTTTGTACAATCCACACAAAGGGATGTGGGATATCCAGAATATGGCTGTCGGCCAACCCCTCTTCACGGAAACGCTTAAACCAGTGGTTAGAAATCGCATTCAGAGCCGCACCCTTACCCGGCACACCACGCATACCACCTTCGCCCGACCAGATGCAGTCAAACGCAGAGATACGATCACTGATCACCATAATGGCCAGTGGCGCATCGATTGCCACGTCGTAGCCTTTTTCTTCAATCAGACGACGGCTGTCAGCTTCCGTTAACCAGTACACCGAGCGAACTTTACCGCTATGCACCGGTTTATCGGTCTTAATCGGCAAATTATCGTTAACGGCCAGTACCTTATTGGCTAATTCAGTCATGCGGGGTTCCTGCAGCTCGGTATAAACGGGAGATCAAAATTAAGGGCGAATTCTACCAGATGTTTATGGTGTCGGCTTTATAAAGAGTTCGCTTGCAAGGCAAGCTCCTACAAGAGCTAAACCTGTAAAAATTCACACTGTGGGAGCCTGCCCTGCAGGCGAATCCTCGCAATATTCTCAACACCTATATCAATTTTATAAAATCGTTTGCGTAGCAAGCTCCCACAGAGACAAAAACCCCTCCCATCGTCGACCTCATCCCTGTATAATTCTGCCCCTTTGATTGGGCAAATGCCCCCCCAGCAGCTCAGATTGCGTGAAAACGTCACGAGCGCAGAATAGGCGAGGTAAAAGCAGGCGAAAACGCGCAGCTTATAATTAATAAGTGAGCATTTTGAACCTGATTTTAACGACGTATATTTAAGCGCAGTAGTTTTCACCCAATCTAAAAATACGATTTTGGAACATTAGCACCATGGACAAGACCTACCAGCCACAAGCCATCGAACAAAACTGGTACCAGCAGTGGGAAGAAAAAGGCTATTTCTCCCCCGATCAGGACTCCCTGCAGGGCGACGGCTACAGCATCATGATTCCGCCGCCGAACGTCACCGGCAGTCTGCACATGGGTCATGCGTTTCAGCACACCATTCAAGATGCACTGACACGCTACAAGCGTATGGATGGCAAAAAGGCCCTGTGGCAAGTGGGTACCGATCACGCCGGTATCGCCACACAGATGGTTGTTGAGCGCAAATTAGCCGCAGAAGAAAACAAAACCCGCCACGACCTGGGCCGCGATGACTTCATCGAAAAGATTTGGGATTGGAAAGAAGAGTCCGGCGACACCATTACCCGCCAGATGCGTCGTTTAGGTAACTCCGTCGATTGGGAAACCGAGCGTTTCACCATGGATGAAGGCTTTAACGAAGCCGTACAGGAAGTATTTGTTCGTCTCTACAACGACGGCCTCATCTACCGCGGCAAGCGTCTCGTCAACTGGGACCCTAAACTGCACACCGCCATTTCCGACCTGGAAGTTGAAAACAAAGAATCCAACGGCAGCATGTGGCACATGCGCTACCCACTGGCTGACGGCGTTAAAACCGCCGAGGGCAAAGATCACATCATCGTTGCCACCACCCGCCCGGAAACCATGCTGGGTGATACCGGCGTTGCGGTAAACCCGGAAGATCCACGCTACCAATGCATCATCGGCAAGTTCATTGAACTGCCGCTGGTGGGCCGTCGTATCCCCATCGTTGCCGATGAACACGCCGACATGGAGAAAGGCACCGGTTGCGTAAAGATTACCCCAGCCCATGACTTCAACGATTACGAAGTAGGCCAGCGCCACAACCTGCCGATGATTAATATCCTCACTTTTAACGGTGACATTCGCGACGAAGCGCAAACTTTCAGCTCCGATGGCAGTGTTAACGACGAACTGGACGGCAGCCTGCCAGAGAAATACCACGGCATGGAGCGCTTCGCTGCGCGTAAATCCATCGTGGCTGACTTTGAAGCACTCGGCCTGCTCGATGAAATTAAACCGCACACCTTGCAGGTGCCTTACGGCGACCGTGGTGGTGTAGTTATAGAACCAATGCTCACAGACCAGTGGTACGTAGACGCCAAAACCCTCGCCAAACCAGCGATTGAAGCGGTTGAAAACGGCGACATAGAATTTGTGCCAAAGAACTACGAAAACATGTACTTCTCCTGGATGCGCGACATTCAGGATTGGTGTATCTCCCGCCAGCTTTGGTGGGGCCACCGCATTCCCGCCTGGTACGACGAAGCGGGTAATGTTTACGTAGGCCACGACGAGGCCGATGTACGCGCCAAGAACAAACTGGGCAGCGAAATTACCCTAAACCAGGACAACGATGTACTCGATACCTGGTTCAGCTCTGCGCTCTGGACTTTTGCCACACTGGGCTGGCCAAACAAAGATAACCTGCCGGAAATAGCCAAGCGTCTGGAACACTTCCACTCGACCGATGTGTTGGTTACCGGTTTCGACATCATCTTCTTCTGGGTTGCCCGCATGATCATGATGACCATGCACTTCATGAAAGACGAAAATGGCAAACCAGAAGTACCCTTTAAAACAGTTTACGTCACTGGTCTGATCCGCGACGAAGCCGGCGACAAGATGTCAAAATCAAAGGGCAACGTGCTCGATCCCATCGATTTGATCGATGGTATTGGTCTGGATGACTTATTAGCAAAACGCTGTGGCAACATGATGCAGCCAAAGCTGGCCGAAAAGATTGGCAAGCGCACCAAGAAAGAATTCGCTAACGGTATCGAAGCCTACGGTACTGATGCCTTAAGGTTCACTCTGGCGGCACTGGCCTCAACTGGCCGCGACATCAACTGGGACATGAAGCGCCTCGAAGGCTACCGCAACTTCTGCAACAAAATCTGGAACGCCTCACGCTACGTGATGATAAACACCGTGGGTGAAGCAGCCCTCGAAGCCGCTGCTGGCGGCAAGGTAACTATTACACCAGCCATGCTGGTTGATTGCGGAG
>JAUVQU010000226.1 GCA_030597965.1 Cellvibrionaceae bacterium | reverse complement strand
GAAGCTCTATTTTAGTTGTATTGCGCTGACCGCGACCATACAGACCAACCACACGGATACAGCTGCGAATGAACGAGTGTACCGAATACCAGTTTTCCAAATGAAAGAACTTACCAGACCAATGCAATACCTGACGATCGTGATGATCATCTTCAATACCGAGCCTTTGCTTTGCATGAACCGCGCCCAAGCGTTCCTTGAGTAGATCCTCAATGGTCACGTTATTGCCGGTGTTATCCGTCGTGGACTTAATACGCTGATACCTCAACCAAAATCATTCATTCGTTTTTAAAGTTTAGTTGATTCAATATAAATAACCCCCCCGAAACATTAACTCCTTCCAACAAAAGAAGCCCCGTAGAATGCCTTTCATCAACGCAAAATACGACATCATTGCAGGATCATTTTTACTAAAGCACCCGCCTTATAGGCTTACAGAGGACTTTGTAAATATAAGAATTGGGGCCGCGTTCCCTATTGCGTACCCTACTTGGCTCGATTGATCGGACTTGTGATTACTTTTTAATTTGTGCTTAGCACCCTGAACCTGTACACACCAATAGAAGTGTACGGGTCTTTTTAGGAATAGATTAAAGTCTAAATTCAAGTCAACGAAGGCTTCCGGATAAAAACCTTTGGAATTAAGCTACTATGGCTGTTTGAAACCTAGGCAACTTGGGAACATCAACCCAAAACATTACATTTTCACTGGAAACACCATGCATCAGCCAAGGCTCCTGTCAGTACTTTTTTTAATACTAATAAGCTGTAGTAACTCTCTGGCGGCGATGGAACGCACTCCGCCTAATCTTAATGTGCACGATCGTTCTGCTAACACCGAATCTCAAGAGGGTAAGTACTATCAGAATCAGGTACAACCCATTTTAAACAACCGCTGCACTGTATGCCACGGTTGTTACGACGCCCCCTGCCAACTTAAATTATCATCCCCAGCCGGTATTGCTCGCGGAGCCACCAAAGCTCTTGTATACGATGCCCTGCGTCTGCGTGAAGCAGAGCCTACCCGCCTGAACATCGATGCCAGCAACAGCGCACAATGGCGTAAACAGGGCTTTTATCCCGTGCTTAATGAGGGAAAACAAAATCCGACCGCTAATCGCGAAGCCAGTCTTCTTTTTAAAATGCTGGAGCTTAAGAAACTACACCCCCTGCCTTCACAGACACTGCTGCCAGAAAGCTTTACCCTGGGAACCAAACGCAAACAATCCTGCAGTAATCAAACAAGTTTTGAAAAGTTTGCAGAGGAAAAACCACTGTGGGGTATGCCTTATGGATTGCCCCAATTATCCAAACCTGAATCTGAGACACTGACGCAATGGATTGATGCCGGTGCCCCACTACCTGAGGCGTCCTTGCTGCCGTCCCAATATCAGCAGCGGGTTGCCCAGTGGGAGAATTTTTTTAACGGCACAACTCTCAAACAGCAGCTCGTCAATCGTTACATTTATGAGCACTTGTTTCTGGGACACCTCTATTTTGACGACCTGCAACCTGATCACTACTTTGAACTGGTGCGTTCTTATACGCCACCTGGTCAACCCATCAAAATAATCCCCACAAGGCGACCCTACGATGATCCAGGCAAGCTCTTTTACTACCGCCTGCGCCCCATCGACAGCACTATACTGGCGAAAAATCACATGCCCTATGCTCTGAGTAATACGCGTATGGAGCGCTGGGAATTACTTTTTTACCAACCCGACTATCCGGTGACGGAACTACCAGCCTATACGGCTGAAGTCGCCAGTAATCCATTCGAAGCCTTCAAATCACTACCGGTTTCTGCACGCTATCGCTTTATGCTGGATGAGGCTCAATTCACCATAATGGGCTTCATCAAGGGACCCGTTTGTCGCGGGCAAATTGCCCTTAATGTAATTCGGGATCGCTTCTGGGTAGTTTTTGAAAACCCGGATATATCTGACCACATAGAACAAGAGCATTTTCTGGCTAAAAACAGCCAGCATTTACGCCTTCCTGCAGAGTCCGGCAGCAACTGGCGACCTGTCAGCAAGTGGTTAGAATATTCTGTAAATCAACTGCAGTATCTGGAAGCTCGATATGAAACCCGTGAACGACTGTTCAAAAACGAGAGGCTGAATCTGGATTTAATCTGGGATGGTGATGGCGTTAATTCAAATTCGGCCCTGACGATAATACGCCATTTTGACAGCGCCAGTGTTTTGCAGGGCTTTGTGGGTGATTCGCCTCAAACGGCCTGGGTGGTCGACTACCCTATTCTTGAGCGAATTCACTACCTGCTGGTAGCCGGCTTTGATGTCTTTGGAAACGTCAACCACCAACTCCTTACCCGCCTTTACATGGATTTTCTGAGAATGGAAAGTGAGTTTAACTTTTTGACATTCTTACCACCAGAAGCACAAGAATCCGAGTGGGATAGCTGGTATGAGGGCGCCATCAAGCCCCTGCGTGAGTATTTAAATCAGAGCAGGAAACTGTTCACCAAGAATACAGCTCTAAAGTTTTCTTCCAATGAGCCCAAGCAGGAACTCTTCATACAGTTACAGAAAAAACTGGCACCTTCACAGCGTCACAACCGACAATTTGAGCTGGAGAACATACCCACCACAGAAAGCAGGTGGTTAAGGCGTCTGACAAAGATTGAGGGTAAAGCCGCGAGTCTGTTGCCACAAGTCGTCCATCTGGCCGTTACCGAGCAAGACAACGGCTTTAACATTTACACAATACTCCACGACAATGCCCACAGTAACGTCGCCAGTTTGATTGGCGAAGATAACAATAGACGCCCTGAAAGGGATCGTCTGACCGTAATTAAAGGAATTGTTGGTGACTATCCAGGCGCCTACTGGAGAGTCGAACAAGAGCAGTTACCCACCATGGTGCAAGCCCTTGAACAACTCGACAATGAATCCCATTACTACCGGTTCATGAACCAGTACGGCATTCGCCGCACCGATCCCGACTTCTGGCAACACAGTGACAAGATTCATGAATTCTATCGTCTTAACCAACCCATTGACTGGGGACTATTGGATTACAACCGGCTGGAGAATCGGTAAACACTAAAACAGCTGACAGGGTGTCACTCTTGCTAGATCACTCGTCCTCATCGTCAAAGGAACTTACAGAGGATGTTAGTTTCAGGCCTGCTCAACTGCCAAATATTTCGGCCTTTCTTTTGGGCTAGATATTGAGCAGCCTTCATTTCTGACCATCTCAAATTGGCGATCAATCGAGCCAGCGCTCCCTATTGCGTCCCTATCTACCCCCTCAAAACCCCTGAACCCCCGTAAAACAGTCTCTGAGCCAGAAAACTGCGACATCATGTCGCATACCTATTGTTGACTCGTTTCAGTAAAATCCGCACCCATTAAATTTTAAACATTACTGAGATGAGACAACATGCCCCAGTATTACCGCCGATCTATTCTTGCACTGTTAATTTCTACTGCTATTTCTGTACCTGTGCTTGCTGAGCACGCCATCCCAGAGCTCACCGTGGAAGGCACTTCACTGCAGATTAATAAAGTTCACAGCGCCGACGCTTCAAAAGTCTCCGGCCCGGACACTGCCAGCTTATTAACCTCTATGCCCGGAGCCAACATCAACCGCAACGGCGCACTAACAGGTATCGCTCAGTATCGAGGCCTGTATGGTGACCGCGTAAATGTGAGTATTGACGGCGCAGACAGCCACGGCAACTGCCCTAACGCAATGGACACACCACTGTCCTACGTCCCCAGCGGTCAGCTGGAGACTCTGACCGTTGAACGCGGCATTGCATCTGTCTCCAGCGGTCAGGAAACTCTGGGGGGTCACATTAAAGCGACCACCAAACGGGGTGAGTTCACTGATTCAGCCGACTTTGAAATGAGCGGTAGCACCTCAGCACAATGGCAATCCCAGAATCAGGGTCG